>CAYTDB010000036.1:0-38792 GCA_964436455.1 uncultured Anaerolinea sp.
ATTATAGATGAAATTCACATTTTGTGGAATAATCAAGGCGCCGGGTGTATCTGTTTCAGAACGCTACGGCACAAATCCATAAGCTGTCCACCTGTGGGTATGAGGGGATCACCACAAACAAACGGCTCCTACCTTTTATCGGAGGATACCATGTCTACACCTGCTCCCATTTCCACCAGCACCCCTGCGGCGCGCAAAAAAGTAACCACGCTTACCTATCGCCAAAAGAAGGAACGCAGCGAGATGATCACGATGCTCACCGCGTATGACTATCCAACCGCCATGGCGATGGACAAGGCTGGCGTTGATTCGATCCTTGTCGGCGATTCGCTGGCGATGGTCGTGCTCGGTTACGAGAATACGCTTCCTGTCACGATGGAAGAGATGCTCCATCACTGCCGGGCAGTCGCCCGCGGCGCACAGACTGCGCTGCTCATCGGTGACATGCCGTTCATGTCGTATCAGGTCTCGGTTGAGGAAGCCCTCCGCAATGCGGGACGCTTCCTCGCTCAGGGCGGCATGGACGCGGTCAAGCTCGAGGGCGGACGCGAACGCGCAGATGCGATCCGTGCCATCACTGGCGCGGGTATCCCTGTGATGGGACACATCGGTCTCACACCGCAGTCGGTGCATCAACTCGGCGGCTTCCGTGCACAGGGAAAAACCGCATCGGCGGCAAGACGGCTGCTCGAAGATGCCATGATCCTCGAGGAAACGGGCTGTTTCAGCATCGTACTCGAGTCGGTTCCTGCCAGATTGGCGGATTTGATCTCGAAGCGGCTGTCCATTCCCACCATCGGCATTGGCGCGGGTAATGGCTGTGATGGTCAGGTTTTGGTGACACACGATCTGCTTGGCCTGTTTGACAGATTCACACCCAAGTTCGTCAAGAAGTATGCGGATTTTCATCACGAAATGCAACGGGCTTTTGCTGACTACATCGAGGATGTGGAAACGAAGCGCTTCCCTGCCCCAGAGCACACCATTGAGATGGCGGATGAGCAGTGGGACGAGTTGCTGAAAGACATTGGGGAATTTCACCTCCCGAAGGACATCGGGACGATGTGAGCGACAGCGAAGGGTCTCTACCATGACTGAAAGAGATTCTCACCTATGCTTCCTGGCACTTGCAGCCGGGGCAAGTGTGCATGCAAGTGTCGCTACGCTCAGAATGACATAACGAACATGGATACTCTCATTCTTGGCACGGGGGCGCTTGCTTCCCTCTTTGCGGCGCGGTTGACCAAGGCAGGACATACCATCACGATGCTTGGCACGTGGAAGGATGGTATCGACGCGCTGCAAAAGGACGGTGTGCGGTTGGTGGATTCCAAGGGACATGAAACACGATATCCGGTGCGTGCCACAAACAATCCAAACGAGTGTGTCGGGACAAAATGCGCAATTGTCCTTGTCAAAGCCTGGCAGACGGAGCGCGTCGCGCGTCAACTCAAGGATTGTCTCGCGGACGATGGACTTGTCCTCACCCTGCAAAACGGACTCGGCAACCGTGAAGCGCTCATTCAAAGTTTGGGGCTGGACCGCGTTTCCCTGGGCAGTACCACCACGGGAGCCACGCTGCTGGGTCCGGGCTTGGTGAAGGAGGGCGGGGAGGGAAGCATTTCGGTTGAACGGAATCAGGCTCTTGGTCCAATGGAAGGGGCGCTGCGTTCGGCAGGATTCAAAGTTCAGGTGGTTGATGACGCGAAGTCCCTGATCTGGGGAAAACTGGTCATCAACGCTGCGATCAACCCATTGACTGCAATCCTGAGAGTGAAGAACGGCGAATTGCTGGAACGTCCGTTTGCACACGAAGTGATGAAGGCATTGGCACGCGAGACTGCCCAGGTGGCATTGGCTGAGAATATAAGCCTGCCTTTCGATGATCCGATTGCAAAAGCGGAGGAGGTTGCACAAAAGACAGCCGCGAATACATCGTCCATGCTGCAGGATGTGTTGCGCGGCGCTCCGACGGAGATCGATGCCATTTGCGGCGAGGTGGTACGGACGGCGGAAAAGCATAAGATCGGTGCACCCGTCAATTGGACCTGCTGGCAACTGGTGAAGGCATTATGATGACACTTCGTTTTTCACGTGGGTGACATTCTTCCGTCAATTTGATGTGTTCAATCCTAACGACGGCATGGTAAGATATTGGGCTGTAAGATAAAAGCTGTTTTCTGGAGGCATTGAATGCGCAAGTGGCTCATTCTTTTGACCATGCTGGTCATATTATTTCCATCTGCGGTACGGGCGCAAACGCCTGCCGCTCTGGATACTTTGAAGATTATGCTGTGGTCGGAATACGACCAGCCCAGCATGCTGGTGATTTACAATTTCTCCTTGACAGAGGATACGCAAATCCCAACGACCATGGATCTGCGGTTCCCAAAGGATGCGAACATCACGGCTGTGGCATACAACAGCGGCGGCGAACTATTGCTGGCAGATTACCAGCCGAAATCCGAACAGGATGCAGACTGGCAGATCATTACATTGTTCATACAAGAGCTGACAAACTATCACATCGAGTATTACCAACCGCTCACACGCGATGGCGAGCAGAGATCGTTCACCTATCAATGGAACGGCGATTATTCGGTGAACGACTTCGATGTGGAGGTACAAATACCCCAGGACAGCAGGGAGGCAAAAACCGACCCCGCCATGCCATTGATGCAGAGCCAGCCGTTCCAGAGCGGCGGTGCAAGGATGAGCGGTCTCGCGCAGGGACAAATGTATCAATTACAACTGGAATATTCCCGCTCAAGCGAAATGCCCGTGGTGACACCCGCCTCTACACAGGTCGAGCCCGTTGTGGCCGTGGATGAGAGCACAGACGGTCGTTCCACGCTCGACAATCTGCCGCTTATTCTTGGCGGTTTTGGTGTTGTATTGATCCTTGTGGCGTTGACCTATTTCCTGCGCGGACAAACCGTCATGAACAATGTTCCTAAAACACGCAGCCGCTCGCGGGGCGGTTCGCAGGAGCCAAGCATTGCCAAGTATTGCCCTGAGTGCGGCACAAGATCCCAGGAGGGCGACCGTTTCTGCAGGGCGTGTGGGAGCAAGTTGAGAGGGAGTTAGCTTTCAATCCGACAAGGGGATTGCTTCGGGCTCGCTTCGATTTCGTTGCATCCCGCTCAGCGCGATGCAACAGGCAATGACATATAGACACATAAAAGAAGACGGGCGCTGTGGGCGGCGCCCGTCTTTGCTTTTTCCCCATTGCTGCAATGTTAGTCCTTGCGGACGATATTCACTTGTTCTACTTGAACAAATCCATGATCCGATCAAACACCTGGGTGAGAGTACTAACACCATCCTCACCGGCTTCGACCATATAACCATATTGGGCTATGTGCATATTGAACAGCGTGAGTCCTTTTGCAGAATCTTCTTTGATCAGTTCCGCACGATGACACGCGCCGCAGGCTCGGGATGCAGGACCAGTAACCATGGCTGGAACTTCACCGATTTCCCTTTCCATGCCAGTCAGTGTATCGGATGCCGAGAGCAAGCCAGGCAACGATTTGGACTGATCCGGAACATTGAAAGCCCCCTCTATATGGCAGGATTCACAATTGGGTCCGTGTGTGGGATATGGGAAGTTGATATGGTGCTCGTAGTGCAAGGCTTCCACAGGTTCGGCAAAATTGATATCACCGACATCGAACGGCTGGAACGAGTGGATGGCATGGACATAGGAATCGATCGAGCGCGACTGCATTTCAAGGTGGGAGCCGCCGCTCTTGGTGATGTGGCACATACGGCAAACCACGATGCTTCCGCCACGATCAGGCGAGTGGAAGTTTATTGCAAGCGCATCATGGCAATTCTCACATCCATCAGCAACCTTTGCAATCGGGCTGTAGAACTTGTCATCAAACCTCTTGGTGGTAAGATCAAAAGTTCTGGACGGGGCATCGAGGGCAAATACGACATCATCAGCATCCATCAATTCCGGCATGACTGCGATTTCAACCCTTTTGACACTGCCATTCTTGATAAGGTCGGCCCAGTCGGTCAGGTCAGCAGCGACTTCCCACTTGCCGTCCGCTGCTGAAACCGTTGTGAAACGGGGATGTTCTTCACCTACAACATATTCAAGGGCTCTCTGATCGTTTCGATCAATTGTGCCATCGCCATTGTCATCCTTGAGTCTTTCGTGTGCGCCAATGAGATAATCTTTTGTGTCCCAGCCATACAAGCCGACCATCACGGTGGGTGTAATGGTCTTTACATCGAGACCTATGTCCTCAGATGCGGAGGCGCTGAACACAATGTTCAGTTTGTTTTCTGCGAAAGAGGCGCTTTCTATATTGACTGTGACAACATCGGAGATTCTCTTGCCATCTGCGGTGTAGATCACCTTGTCATAGCCGGTATGGAATTCCTTGAACGAAGGAGCGGATTTCCCCTCACCATGACAGCTTAGGCAGTCAGTCGTGTTCAGGTCCATTGACTTGTGCACTTCGGGCAGAATGGTCGCCAGAGCCAGAGTGGTGGTATCGAAGATCGTCTCTTCGCCTTCCTTTTTAGCAGCGCCGGTCATCGGGTGACAGCTCTTGCAGGTGCCGATGGTGAAGTTGTCGTCTGATAACACCGCGTCAAGTTTGCCTTCATGACAGGTCACACAGTTGGACATGGACTGCGGATATGGGAACTCCATTGCGTGCGACATATGCACATCGTTCATGAGCGTGGTCTTGTAGGCGTACTGGGCTTTCAACTCAGGAGTTGCAGCCTCTTCGCCTTCCTCAAGGAATTTAACCGCCTCTTCCGGATTGTCGACTAGAAGCTGCCATTCAAAGTGTCCACCCTCTCCATTATCAAAGTGGCAGACCTTGCATGTGACGAAGTCCGTCGCGGGATCCCCATTCACCTGGGCATAGATGTTACCGTGCTTGAGGTAGGGGTCAGTATGGCATTTCTCGCAACCGTCATTATTGGCGGCGGAAACGTAATCAACCTTGCCAAGCGTCAGTATCGCCGCATAAGGGAATTGCACCTGGCGGATACGCGCCGGCAGGCTGCCGAGTTGTTTGTCATAGCCGTATACGACAATGACGCCATTTAGACCTTTGAGATCGGTGTAATCGATATAACCCTCCGCGGCAGGATCCAATTCGACCAGCGTACTGGTTGTCACGCCACTGGCTGCATCATAGCTCAACTTGCCTTTCAGGGATAATCTTCCCGCGCCTTCGAAAGTCTTGTTCTCAGTATACCCACCCCAGTAGATGTTGAGATTTTGAACTGATGCACCACTGACCGGTTTGCCATCCTTGGTCATCTTGAAGGTTATAACTGTGGTGTCCGGGTTGGCTGTGAACTTGTAAGTCAAGCCAGTCACCTGGATCACACCATCCTGATACAAACCATCATAGAACGCCTGGTGTTTGTCACCCGCACCGGAATGGCATCCTTCACAGGTTTCAAATTGGACTACAAGCCCGCCCTCTTCAGGGACAATACCAGCGGGACCGGAAGGACCAGCAGGACCTTGTGGACCAGCAGGACCGGCAGGACCTTGCGGACCAGCTGGACCTTCAGGTCCGGCACAGGCTGTGAATAATACAGCCGCAAGGACCAGCGTACCGAGCAAAACTAACACTTTCTTTGTAGACATATCTTGCAAATTCTCCTTTCAATGGGTTTCGTACAGTGATTTCTTGCGTGTTTATGTTAGGTAGTACACCTCCTAAAGTGGAATATAAACAGTCAGTTTCGGCTTGGACTAGCCGGTTATGCAGATCCAAAAATCATCTAAAAGAGAATCTGCCCTTTAGAAGACATCGCACACACCACCCTCTGAAGGGCAAAAAAGTGAACAATATCCAAGATTTTAATCTTTCTCTCATTTTAGCTATAATTAAATTTCATAATAAGAACGGATGTCATTCGCCCAAATGATGAAAGTAACAAATTTCACAAATGAAATATAACAGGTCAAATTACACCCAAATATTTTCATGTAACCCATCAGGAATTGGACTGCGATTGATGTGTAAGGAGTGAATAGGATAGGTTGGCATTGTTAGTTAAAAAGAAGACGGGTGCTGGGCGGCACCCGTCTTCGTAATTCCCCATTTCTATGTTGTTAGACCTTACGGACGATGATTATTCCCCTAATGCAGCCAATGCAGCGTCGAGCAGGGCATTAGCGTAATTGGGATTGTGAACACCCATGCTCGCATCTTCCTCAAGCGCGCCGTACACAAAGACCGCAGCGGCTACTTTGGGGTCGGTATAGAGGACCGGGGAGCCATCAGCGTTCTTGGTAATAGAGGCTCCGTTTTCGTCCAGATATCCATTGGCAATCAGTTTGTCATGCAATTCCTGGAACTTCTCTTCGAAGGCAGTCACTGCACCGTTGATGTCGATGGATGTAGCATCGGCATGGCATGCCACACAATTGGCAGCCTGCGCCTCAAAGAGGTGGTTGTTGTTTTCACCGAGGTGACATCCCACGCAGGTGTTCTCGATCATCGAGTAGTGTGCACCGGGCTTGCCAGTTACACCGAGGATATCGTTCACATCGATAACGCCGAGCATGATATCGCCCTGATCGCTCAGGTGGGTGTTGAAGCGGACATTGGCTTGATACGTGTCGGGGATGACATTGCCATCCTTGTCCTTGGCAACGAAGTTCGCCAAATAGCGACGAGCCTGGTGACAGTTGGCGCACAGGTTACCCGTGCCACCGTCGAAGGTCGCGCCACTGACAACGAAGGTCACAGGATCAGTGGTCTCAAGCGCCCAGTCAGCACCGGTGTAGGTGGTGTGGACCTGGTGGCAGGTGCGGCAGTCCTGGCGGGCAGGTTCAGCAGCGCCAGTTTCGAGTTCGGTGAAGTTCTTGCCAGCTGCAACAGCTTCGCTGAAGGAATTGCCGGAATGGCAGTAAGCACAGCTATTTCTGCCATATTCTTCCACCATAGCACCGCCATTGCCATGCTTGTTCAGTTCCCAGGCAGCTTGCTTGCTGGAAATGAGATGGGTATCATTATGACACTCACCGCAGGTCAGGTCATCCAGAGATGCTGATGCACCGGCAGAACCGGCAGGACCGGCAGGACCCGCAGGACCCGCAGGACCCGCAGGACCGGGTTCGCCAGCAGGACCAGCACAGGCAGTGAACAGAACGGCGCTTAGAACCAACACGCCAAATAAAACGAGCATTTTCTTTGTAGACATTTTTTGCATTTCTCCTTTCAGGGTTTTCGTACAGGTGATTTCACATTTCTTATTGGTAGTATAGTTCCGATTGACACCTCCTTGCGAATATTAAGACTATATGAGGCTTTAATCTATCTCTTATTCTAATCTCAAGTTACCTACACTATAAGAACGGATGTCATACCCTGTTCAGATGAAAGTAACAGATTTCACATAAGAGATAATATTAGGGAAATTATACATTAAATGAAAATGAATACATTAAAAAAACACCCAGCCACCCATAAAGGATGCGCTGGGTGTTTCTCTCATATTTTATTCCTACTTTTCAGGTGCTCCGGTATCGATCCACTGCTGGATGAGTTCGAGTTCATCGAAAGCAAGGTTGGCAAAATGCTTGCCTTCGCTTTGCACCTGGAACAGGATGCTGTTCGCTGAATCACCCGGCACGACCGCCGCCCCATCGGAACCGCCCTTCATGAGGTTCTCGTAGGTCAACAGGTTCAGACCACCGCTTGCCAGGTCACCGTGGCAAACTGCACATTTCGTTTCGAAAAGTGGTCCGGCGTAATTCTCATAAGTGGGAGTATTCACCTGTGCCGGAGGCTCAGCAACAGGCTCGGGAGGCGGCAACTGATCTTTCAGGATCTCACGCAAGGCAGGCGCATCAAATCCGGCATACGAGTAGACACTTCCGTGACAGGCTGAGTTCGAGCAGAAGGAGGTGTTGCTGGTCCCACCCGGGTCATCCATGGTGTGGCAGGCAGAACAGGAGGAGCCGAACGCCTCATTATGCAGGCTGATCCAGTTCGGGTTGCGGTGCGAATCGGGCTCGGGTCCGCGGCTGATCTCGATATCGGTGAGAAAGTCATCCGGTCCGGCAACGACCGGAATCGAGTGGCAGACATTACATTCCAGACGGACCGCTTCATTCTGTGCATTGAGATGCTTGCCATCATGACAGCGGAAACACCCCGGAGAATTTACGTGTCCGAGATTGTTCGGATGGGTCGCCCAGTCCACTTCCTGGTCATGGAAAACGGTGCGGTCGTAGATATCCTTCAACGCCTGCACTGCCGAGGCGATCTTATCTTCATTGCCAGCGTAATAATCGGTCGCTTGATAAGATTCACCAACTTCATCGATCGCAGCAAAGGCTTCCTCCCGTGACTCATATTTTGCATAGAGCACATCCAGTGCCTTTTGGTGGATCTGTGGAATACCTGGGTCGATCACGCCGCGCGACATGGCAGTATCCACAGACTCGGTCGGGATGGTGAACTCATGCGTGATGCGATTATGACAGGATACACAATCCATCTGGGTGAGCTGGCTTTCATCGAGCACCGACTTGTCAAAGCCGGATTCCACATCCACATACTCTGTAACGCTTCCATCATCATTGTATACGCGGACATAGGGAATTTCCTGATCCCACTCGTCTGTGGCGTAATATTCCACCGTGTTGACGATGTGCCAGTGGATGCCGCGTCCCAGACCTTCACGCTTTGTGCCGCCGCCGGTTTTGAGGATGAGGTAGATATCCTTCCGGGTATTATTTGTGTCATTTTCAAAACGGGTCAACACCCGCACACTGTCGTCTGAAAACGCTTCGGGCTGGTGGCACTTCTCGCACGTATCGCGCGCCGGGCGCAAAGCCTTGGCACGGATCGGGTATTCATAGAGGTTGAAGGTCATGTAATACAACTCATGCAAACCCTGTGTCTTGCGCGTCATTTGACTAAAGAATGAAGCACGCCCGATATGACATTCTTCACAGGTCACATTTGCATGAGGTGATGCCTTGTAAGCCACATCCTGCGGGGGCATGGTATGACAGGTTGTGCCGCAGAACTCCGGCGAGTTCGTATACTCCCAACTGGCAATACCACCCGTGAGCAGCACAAGCGTGATAACTCCCAGGGTTACATAGGGCAGGATCAACAATTTTAGCGGGGCATCGGGTCCCGGGAAAAAGAACTTCTTGAGTCGTTCCCCCAGTCTCTTAAGACTTTCACGAAACTTCTTCATTGCACCTCCAAACAGGCGTGTATGGGATTAACAGATGACAGGGAGAAGAGAGGGGACTCACTCCAACCCAGCACCTATCTTAATCCAAATTTAATTTCCCGTAAATAATCACTTGTCATTTGCATTTTGGATGAATGTAATCCGCTTTGTGTAATATATTATGGACAGAGCGCGGCAATATATTTCATGATGCAATTTCGAACCCAAACAAAGGTATCTGGCACAGACACCCTTGCATCAAATATCAAATTCCTTTCTCAAGTAATGGGAACTAACTCATAACCCCAGGTGCGCAACTCGTCCACCAAGTTTTCAGTGAGAGATTCAACTTTAGAAGCAAGGGCAGGCGAAAGGTCCAGAGAGAGCGTGATTTCGTCCGGTTGAATGCCCCAGAGCACGAGCCGCTTTGGGTAGATATCCTTCATCTTCGCGGCTGCAAGCATATCCGGCACCCCCATTTGATGCGGGGATATTTTGATGGACATGAACGCGGGCACTTCATCATCCTGGAGGCGGATCATCGCCCCCGCTTCTTTCCCCGTTTCGGCTGCATCCACGATCAAAAGATTTTCTATCCCCTCAAGATAATAGAGGAGATCCAGTCCCAGCGTTCCCCCATCCAGGACCTGGACCTCCTCAGGCAATTTGTACTTCGATGCCAGCCGTTCAATGACGTGAACACCAATGCCTTCATCAGACATCAACTTATTGCCCACCCCCAGCACGAGTGTCTTGAAGGCGCGTTCGATCATGAACAGGTTTTACATTCGGTGTTCGGTTTGGAACCATTGCGCGCACGGACAAGCGGATTGCTGAAATGGTCCGCTGCATCGAGCGTGATCTGGTTAATCTCGTTGCCGTTGATATCCAACAGATGGACGCCGCATGCCATGCACGGGTCGAACGAGTGAATGGTGCGCAGCACTTCAAGCGGCATCTTCTCATCCGCGATCGGCGTGCCGATCAACGCAGACTCATACGGACCCGGTATGCCCTTGGCATCGCGCGGCGAGCAGTTCCATGTGGACGGCACGACTGCCTGATAGTTCTCGATCTTCTTGTCCTTGATGTAAACCCAGTGACCGAGCGCGCCGCGCGGGGCTTCGGTGAATCCCCAGCCCTTTGCTTCGGCAGGCCAGTTGTCAGGGTTCCACTTCTCCATGCCTTCGTGGATCTTGGTATCGCCGCTGGCAATGCTGGCAACCAGTTCGTTCGTCCACTCGGCAAGTTTTTCTGCAACAACAACCGTCTCGATACAACGGGCGGCAGTACGTCCGAGTGTGGAAAAGAGCGCTTCGGGACCGGCACCGAGTTTACCCAGCACCATATCAACAACTTCCTTCACGCGTTGATGCCCACTGGCGTAAGCGACCAACATGCGCGCCAGAGGACCAACTTCCATGGCGTTATCTTTGACACGCGGGGCTTTCATCCATGTGTACTTGTCATCGGTGTTGAGGAACTTGAACGGCGGGTTCGGACCCGTGAAGTTCGGCTCGGTCAATCCATCCCAGGGATTCAAACCCTTGGATTCATCAGGATACTTGAACCACGAATGGGTGACGTATTCGGTAATATCCTTTTGCTGGTCGAGCGGGTAGACCTTGCTCAGATCCTTGCCAAGGATGTATCCCTGCGGGAGCCATTGCGTGCCGTCCGCTTCAGGGAAATCGCCATAGGAAAGGAAGTTACCCTCACCGCCACCGATCCCAGCCCACTCGAGATAGAACGGTGCAACCGCCAGCACATCGGGCAGGTAGACCTTGTCCACGAATTCCTTGGCACGGGCAAACATACCCTGAATCTGCGCAATGGTGTCGGCGTTGATCGCCCATTGACTGGTCGGATCGATCGGGGTTGCCATACCGCCAACAAGATAGGTCTGCAAATGTGGATTCTTCGCACCCAGCAGGGCATGCGCACGGATCACATCGCGCTGCCAATCGAGGGCTTCGAGATAATGCGCCACAGCCATCAGGTTTGCTTCGGGCGGGAGTTTATAGGCGGGGTGTCCCCAATACGCGTTGGCAAACGGACCCAACTGTCCGCTTTTGACGAACGTGGCGAGTTTATCCTTTACACCCGCGAAATAATCCTCGCTGGATTTGGGCCAGTCCGAAATGGATTGTGCCAGTGCGGAGGTCGCGGCGGGATCGGCATCGAGTGCGCTGACCACATCCACCCAATCCAGGGCATGCAGGTGATAAAAGTGGATGACATGGTCCTGAACGTACTGAATACCTTCGATGATATTACGCAAAATTCGCGCGTTGTTTGGAATTTGAATTCCGAGGGCATCTTCGACAGCTCGCACGGAGCTGAGTGCATGTACAGTCGTTCAGACACCGCAAATACGCTGGGTCATCACCCAGGCTTCGCGCGGATCGCGTCCCTTCAGGATGATCTCGATCCCGCGGAACATGGTGCTGGATGCCCATGCGTCCGCGACCGCGCCGTCAGCCACCTGTACTTCGATGCGCAGGTGTCCTTCGATGCGGGTGATGGGGTCAATTGCGATTCTTGCCATGGTAAACCTCCTTTAGTGTGGAGTCAGGATGGATGGTTTTAACGCTAATTAGGAGCATGATTGTTCGAGGCAGGGAACAGGTCGAAGTGGCGAACAACCAAGCCATAGAGCAGAACAGCTCCTGTAAGGAAACCCACTGTGATCATGATCTCGATCCATGAGGGGAAATAGGTCACGGGTCCCGGTTCGGCAAGTCCCACCCATGAGATCATGAGGCGGTCAATGAAGGTGCCGATCAGGGCAAAGACGCCCGCCCAGAACGGACCGGCAGTATGACCAACCAGTTTCGAGAGCAGGATGCCCAGAGGCAGTATGATGCCGATCAGGAACTGGAGCCATGCGATTAATCCGAAGATATCGGGGCGGAGAAGAAGCGGGACTTCTCCCGATCCCATCCAGTCACCAACCTTGATGGCGGCGAACAACATCAGGTTGATGCTCATTGCCTGACCTATGCGGCGGAATAGCACGCGGTTGATCGGCAGTTTCAATGCACGCCAGATCAAACGTACCGCAATTGCGGTCATGCCAAGCCCGGTATATACCGCCTGCAAATAGAACAGGAGCGGCAGGGCCGGTGTCCACCAAAGTGGATGGAGCTTGTGCGGCATCAACAGGAACAACGAGCCGAGTGAAGATTGATGCAGCATGGACAGCACGATCCCTGCCCCGGCGATCACAAAAATGCCGCGTTCGATCCAGCGGATGGGGGTCTTATAGCCCCACTTTTCAAGGAAGGTTGGAGCGATCTCCAACAAAAGGATGCCCGTATATAACGTGACACACAAACTGATCTCTTCCAGGAAGGAATGGAGATTGACCCACGGCGGGACAAAGATGTTATAGAACTGATTCCAGCGTCCAATATCCAGGAACAGCAACACACCCACCACTCCATAGCCCAGGAAACCAGCCAGCACGGCAGGACGAATGATGGAATGGTAATCTTCGCGTCCCAAAAAATATGAGAGGAGCGAGATGGTAAACGCCGCGCCTGCCACCGGGATTAGGAACAGGTCGATCGTGATCCACAAACCCCAGGGGTAATGATCGTTTAGATTGGTTGTGGGTCCAAGACCGACCACCAGACGATAGACAGCCAGCCCAACGCCAAAGACCGTGAGGGCAAGCATGGGCCAGAATGAAGCCGGAAGCTTTTCACGAAATTTCGTTATAACGGCCATGTTTCCTCCCATCCGCCACGCTTGGCGCTCAGGCGTATCCAGCCGAGCAGGAGCGGTCCACCGATCAGGATACCAGGCAGTACCAGTTCAGCTGTCCCTTCACTGATCTCGGGGATGGATCGTGTTCCCAGATCCTCCAACCCAAGATTCTCGAATGGAACTGCCGAAAGATACAAAACTGACGTACCGCCCGCGTCGTCCTCACCGTAAATATGCCCCACATATTTACCCGGGTTCTCGCTGATGCGTTTTCGCGCCTCGGCGAGCAGATCGCCGCGCTTTCCCCAGATCAGTGCACCTGTCGGGCAGCGATCTGCACATGCCGGACCACCAATCCCCTTTTTAATCCGACTCTCGTAACAGAAGTGACATTTTGTCACTACCGGGAAACGCGCCACATCCCACTCAAAGCGCGGCACATGGAACGGACAAACATACTGGCAATAGCGGCAGCCAATGCAGCGTTCCGGATCATAAAGCACCGGTCCATCTGCGGACTTTTGAAGTGCATGCACCGGGCATCCGCTGACACAGGCTGGGTCCACACAGTGCATGCACTGTCGTTTGACGAACGATGTCTCGTTTTCGCCTTGATATAGTTGGATTAATGTATAGGTGTCGGCTGACAGTTCAGTGGGGGCATCATACAACTGACGGGCATCCGTCTCAGGCGTAGTCTCATTCCATTGACGGCATGCCATCGTGCAGGCATTGCATCCCACACAGACCGTTGCGTCATAGAGCATGGCAATGTGGTCGTTTGGGTCGGTGGATGGTGCACCTGCTTCCGCTTTATCCGGAATTGCAAGCGCACATCCCGCAGCCAACCCGGCAACCTTTAGAAAGTCTCTGCGGCTGATGGTCATTGCGCCCTCCTACTTCTTTGCTTTCGGCTGAGGCGCAGCTTCCTCTTCATCAACTTTGGAGAGTGCCTTATATGCCGCCACACCTGCCGCACCGATCGCCGCTCCTGCCGCAGCGCCGATCAAGCCTGAGGTGGTGGGATCAATTTTCTGCGTCGGCAGTTGAACCGGGGCATAGGTTTCCGGTGGCGCATATCGCTGAAGATCCGCCTGGTTGTAGATTCCCAGATCCCAGAAGCCCGGCTCCGAACATGCGATGCAACCATGACCGGCTTTGATGGGCCAGCTTGTCCCATCGTTGTATTCCACAGCAGGGCAGTTATGGAAGGTGACCGGTCCCTTGCAGCCCATCTTGTACAGGCACCAACCCTTCTTGTGACCCTCATCGCCCCAGGCGACCACGAATTCACCCGCATCGAAATGACCGCGCCGCGGGCAATTGTCATGGATAAGCGCGCCATAGGCAAATAACGGACGATGCAGTTCATCCATTTCCGGAAGGGCGCCAAAGGTCAGGAAATGCACTACTGCCGCCGTGAGGTTGACCGGGTTATACGGACAACCCGGCAGATTCATCACAGGTTTATCCTTGATGATCTCAGTAACAAAGGATGCCTTTGTGGGATTCGGGGTTGCATAGGGCCAGCCGCCAAACGCCGCACAATTGCCTACAGCAACCACCGCCGCAGCATTTGCCGCCGCTTCATTGAGAAGCTGCAAAGCCGATTTGCCGCCGATCGTGCAATAGAACTCCCCATCCCCCACCGGGATCGAACCTTCCACCACAAGCAGATAACCGCCTGCATCGATCGTGGCTTGCTTGGCTTCCTCGGCAAGATTACCCGAGGCTGCCATGATGGTTTCGTGATAATCCACCGAGAGCACATCAAGCACAAGCTGCCCCACTGTCGGCTGGGTGGCACGCAGCAACGCCTCCGTACAGCCTGCGCAATCCTGCATTTCCAACCAGATCACAGGCAGGCGCTGCTTCGTCTCCAGGGCATTTTCGATCACCCTGGTATACGAGCGTGGCAATGCCAGCACCCCCGTCATCATAGAACAAAACTTCAGGAAATCCCGTCTTGAAACTTCCCCCTGATTTGCTGTCGTGCGGATATTGGCATCCAGCATACAAACCTCCTTCCATCAATAAACAAGCGTCTAGTGTTACGAAGGTCGCGACATATTGGATTGTGAAATATATTACAAATTCGGACAATCTTAGTAGGATTTATTGAATTAGTTTAGCAAAATGTAAGGTTGAATACAATAATGACGTTTGTCACCAAAACCTCGTGAATATTTGGTAAAAGATGTTTATTGTCCGATTTTCTGTGGCTTGGAATGCTTTCGATTACCTATCCCCTATCTCAAGATAAAACGATCAGGATTTTGAATGACCCTGTTGTTCTGGTAAAAATTCCTTGAGCAGATCGAGCACGATTTTCACAACACAAGGTATCACCTGCTCAACAGACAGCGAAAGTTCTTCGCTGAACTCATGGATACGCTCGGTGGCTATCCCCACAACCATGACATCACCCGGCAGGTGTGCTCCCATTTCCCTACCCCTTTCGATCGCCTCCTGCAAGGATGTATCATGCACACTCGTAATATGATAGGCAGAATAATTGGGAAGTTGATATAACTTCAGAACCGAGATCGACCCCACCGGCGCGTCAGTCGCAAAAGCGTCAACGAGGATGGCACGATCATAGCCAATAAGATGCTCCATCAAACCCATTCCCCCGAGAGTCAGGCAGTTCACTTGCACATGTAGGCTTTCGGGCAGGCTTTTGCAAACTTCCTTCACTACCTTCCACCCGACACCATCGTCGCCAAGAGCAGGATTACCAAGTCCAACGATTAGGGTTTTCATGGGATGGATATCCTTTTATCGCCTGAAGGTCCATAGCTCACCGCGCAGGTTGATGAAGTTCTGCTGTGAGAAGAACAGGATTGGGTCACGCTTCTCTGCCGGAACCTTTTCATGCGCGGCAACCACGTCCAACACGAACTGGGCATGATCGACAGAAATACCCTTCAACTCGGTCAACACCCGGCACTCATACGCATTCTCAAAACCTTCCACCAGTTTGGTAACTTTGAGCTTTTCCGCTTCGGTCAGGTTGACTTTCAGACACTGCGCTTTACTGCCATCACGACCACTGATATAGCCAGCCCGCACCACCCATGCACGCGCACTCCACGGAAAAAAATGCAGAGCAGCTTCATTATGTTCGCGCAATAACTTGAGTGTATAGTTTCCCAACCCCACCGAAATCAGGAAACGGAAAGGTTCCTTGCCAACCACCGTCCAGTACCCCATAGGATGGAAATTTTCTCCGCACGAAAGCACTGCAAGATGCAGAGGAAAACAACCGGTGGAATATGGGGCGTTGGTCATGTAATTAGACGCCTACCGTCAGCTCTTCGAGCAGGTCAAACACTTTGCGGGTTGCAATGGGAACTGCCGCGGCAATTTGTGGAGTGAGTTCTTCCTTGAAATCATAGATGTGTTCCGCTTCGATGGCGATGATATACACTTGTGAGTCTTCAGGTAACGCTTCGCCCATACTGCGTCCCATTTTGAGCGCGTTCTTGAGAGAGACATCGTGGGCAGACGCGCTGTGTCCATACGTCAGGTCTGCCATTTGATCGAGCGTGAATGTAATGACTTCTCCCTGCTTGTATTGCCTGGTATTGAGCGAGTCGATGATGATGACGCGGTCATAGCCGGTCAGCCGCTCCATCAGGCTGAGCCCTGCCAGCGAGTAGCGTTCAATCGTAACGGGATCAGGCGTCCGCGGGGAAAGACCCGGCAGTGGCGCATCTCCAAGCGGAATCCCGCTTTGCGCGCTGACCTCCTCCGCCACGCGCCAGCCGACCCCGTCATCCCCCAGTATTGGATTGCCAAGTCCTACCACTAATGTTTTCACAGGATACCATCCGCCTCACGCTTGACCTGAACTTGATTCCGTCCAAAATATTTATATACGTCCCGCAGGTTTACCACTGAAAGGAGTTTTTCGTAAAACAAACCTGCGGGACGCCTTACCACATCGTTAGCAATATTGTTTCAACACTTCGACAGGATTGCCCTCCGCATCGTGAATGGTAACTTCCAGCGGCATCTGCCCGGGCATCGAGTGTGTGGCACATCCAAAGCAGGGATCATATGCACGGAATGCCATCTCGACCATGTTGAGCAAACCTTCGTTGACCTTGCCGCCTTTGATGAGATTCTGCGCAGCCTTCTTGGTGGACATCTGGATTGGCGCATAGTTGTTGGTGGTCCCCACGATCAGGTTGACCTTTGTAATAACACCACGTTCATCTGTCCAGTAGTGATGTGTGAGTGTGCCACGCGGCGCTTCAACGATGCCAACACCTTCGGTGGGAACCTGGGTGGGTTTGGTGTGCACGTTCGGCGAGGTGATCTCCGGGTCGGTTGCCAGTTCCATCCAGCGTTCGGCAGAGTAGAGCAATTCGATCAGACGCGCCCAGTGGATGGCGAGACGCTGGTGCACTGGTCTGCCGCCCAAAGTGGCGTACATCTTTTCGTATTGCTCCTGCGCGAGCGGGGTCGCCATGCCGTCGGCGGCGTTGAGGCGTGAGAGCGGGGTTGCCATATACACGCCGCTATCCTTGCCGTCCACGAAACCTTTCCAGCCCACGTTCTTGAGATACGGGAACTTGAGATAGGTCCACGGTTCGACGTGCTCAGCGATATGGTTCATGTATTCGTTCGGCGCGTACTTGCAGAACTCCTTGCCGTCGGGGTCGACCACGCGCACCTTGCCATCGTAGAAGTTGACCTTGTTGTTCTCATCCACCAAGCCCATGTAGTAGGTTCTGTGGGTGTACACATCTCCGACGATCAAATCGAGGTAAGTCTTGTTTGCCAGCACGATATCGTTGAAAGCCTGCAGGCTGAACTGGGCAAACTCAATCGCCCAGCGCCCCATTTCTTCGATCTCCTTGCGCTCCTCCTCGCTCAGGATCTTTGTCACGCCACCTGGGATGGCACAGGCAGGATGCACTTTGCGTCCGCCGATCATTTCCACCGTGCGATGCCCAAACTTGCGAATCTGGAGGACCTTGCCGCCGATCTCCCATCCAACCTTGTGGATGACACCCAAAATATTGCGTTCAGCAATCGGCGCATCGGGACCGACAATGAAGTCCGGTCCAGCCAGGGCATAGAAGTGGGTGGTGTGGTCGGTGGCGTAGAAAGCCATGTACAACAGTTCACGCAGCATCTTGGCAGTGCGCGGCGGGTCAACATGATAGACAGCGTCCGCCGCTTTGGCGCCCGCCATGTGGTGTGCTTCGGGGCATACGCCACAAATGCGGTTGGTCAACAGGGGCATTTCCTCCACCGGGCGTCCAACGCAGAAGCGCTCGAAACCGCGCAGTTCGGGGATCTGGAAATAGGAATTAGCGACATCGCCTTTCTCGTCCAAAAAGATGTCGATCTTGCCGTGCCCTTCCAGGCGAGTGACGGGATCAATTGTGATACGTTCCATGCCTGCCTCCTAATGACCGTTTTTCTTGAATGCTGACGAACCCGCCCTAAAGAGCGAATCTGCCAGGTTGAAGCGATAGAATTGCCCGGTCGGGTCAGGGATGCCATCGAGGATACGTTCGATCTCCTCCGGCTCATTGGCATCAATGACAGATGCAAATGCTGTCACCAGCCGCGCGCCGTAGTCGATCACACCTTCCGCGGGACCATAGCATCCGATGCACTGCGCGCCTACACGCGGACAACGCGCATCACAGCCACTGCGAGTGGCAGGTCCATTGCATGGCACGCCTTGTTCGAGCAGGCAGAGTTCGGGATCAGCCGGCGCGATATCCTGGATGCGTTTGAACTCCTTGATCAACTTGACGTTGCGTTTGCGCGGACATTCTTCACAGACCGTGGAATTGCCAGCTCCGATAACAGAACCTTTGGGCGGCAGTTCGGCTTTGCCCGCGAGCACCTGTAGAACCAGGTCAATGACAGCCGCGATCTGGGGACTCTCAGGCGGACATCCGGGCATGTAGTAATCCACATCCACAACCTGTGCCAGAGTTTGAACGCGTTCCTTCAGGGCTGGGATGGTGATCTCGCCTTCGGGAACCCTGGTCATCGTTTGAGGGTGGATGTTATTCGGGTTGTCCGTCGAGATGGTGTGATAAGCCACATCGAAGATCTCCTGCATCGGGGACAGGTTTGCCAGTCCGGGGATACAGCCTTCCGTGGCGCATGAACCGAACGCGACCAGGATCTTGGATTTTTTGCGCAACAGGTGCGCCATGTGCTCGTTCTCTTCGTTACGGATGGAGCCGTTCCAAAGGGTGAGCAGGATCGCTCCATCCTCCAGCGCTTCGACATCCTTGACCTTGGCGTCCATTGCCACGGGCCAGAACGCGATATCGAAGTTGGCATCAACATCCAGGATCTTCTCATGGATATTGATGACGGCGATCTCGCATCCACCACACGAGCCGGACCAGTACATTGCAAATTTCGGTTTGCTCATGCTGTCACCTCCATTACGGGCTCTTTGGTCACGTGACCATTGCCCGCGAGTTTTTTGTTCCACCCCAGCGGACCAAGCGCACGCACCTCTTCGACAAAGGTGTTGATCTCACTGGTCAACTTCATACCTTCAGCGGCGCTCGCCCAAACGAGTTTGATACGTTCGGGTTCAATTCCCATGCCCTTTAGTACACGCTTCAGGAGCAGGTAACGCCGCAGGGCTTTGTAGTTTTGTTCGATGTAATGGCATTCGCCGGGATGGCAGCCGGTGATCAACACGCCGTCCGCGCCATTCGCCAGTGCCTTTATAACAAAGGTCGGGTCGAGGCGACCGGAACACATCAGCCGGATCAGGCGCACATTGGGGGCATACTTCATGCGAGCCGTCCCGGCCATGTCTGCGGCACGATAGGAACACCAGTTGCAGGTGAAGCCGATGATGACGGGTTCAAATTGTTCACTCATATCTACCTCCTGTTATGCGCCCGCCAGATTGACGTCCATCAACAGTCCGTCGATCTGGGCAAAGATCTGATCGTTGCTGAAGCCGGTACCACTGATCGCGCCAGCCGGGCAGGCTGCCACACAGGTACCGCATCCCTGACAGAGTGCTGGATTGATCTCACTAACCATACGATCTTCATGGAAGAGGATGGCATTGAACGGGCACAGATTGTTGCAAATGCGGCAACCGGAACACTGCTCCTGATTGACGCTGGCTTTGATCGGCTCCAGCGCGATCTCACCCTGCTGGATCTTCCCAAGCACACGTGCCGCCGCTGCCGCACCCTGCGCCACAGTGGCAGGAATATCCTTTGGACCCTGCACGCATCCAGCAATGTAGATGCCCTCCGTCATGGTGGCAACCGGGTCAAGTTTCGGGTGTCGCTCCACGAACCAGCCGCTGGCGCCACAGGCAATACCGAACCGTTTCCCGACTTCCTTGGCATCATGGCGTGGTTCAATCCCTGCCGAAAGGATGACCATGTCGAGCGGGATGCGCCGCTGTTTGCCAATCAGCGTATCTTCCACCTGAACGATCAACTTGCCCTCCTCTTCCGGGATACGCGCGGCATCGGTGATTTCAGCGACTTTACCGCGTACAAAGTGACCGCCCTCTTCGAGGATGCGTTGATAAAACTCCTCGTAATCCTTGAAGGACGTGCGCATGTCGATATAGAAGTTGTACACTTCCGCGCCGGTGCGTTCCATCACCAGGTGTGCAAATTTCAAACTCTGCATACAACAGATGGAGGAACAGTAGGCGTTGTAGTTTTTGTCACGACTTCCGACACAATGCACAATGCCAACCGCCTTTGGAACGGTCTTTCCATCTCGCAATACAACCTGGCCATTGGTTGGACCGGAGGCATTGCACAACCGTTCAAATTCGAGGCTGGTGTAGATGTTTTTCAGTTTCCCGTAGTTGTACTGTGGAATGCGATGCGGGTCGAACAGGTCATAGCCCGTTGCAAGGATGATGTTCCCCACCGTGATATTGATCAATTCATCCTGTTGATCAAACTCGATCGAATTGGGTTCGGTTGGGCAGAAGATCTGGCAGGCCTTGCATTTACCCGTCTTGAAGTAAATACAGTTCTCCACATCCATGACCGGGTATTTGGGGACAGCTTGCGGGAAAGGCGTGTAGATCGCTTTGCGGGTCGTCATGCCCACTTCGTATACATCATCCACAACCTTCTTGGGGCATTTCTCCCAGCAGATGCCACAACCTGTGCAGCTGTCTGTATTTACGAAACGGGCTTTCTTGCGGATGGTCACGTTGAAATCGCCCACGTAACCAGCCACGTTTTCGACCTCGCTCCAGGTCATCATGGTGATGTTCGGGTGTGAACCCACATCCACCATCTTGGGCGTCAAGATACAGGCGGAGCAATCCAGCGTTGGGAAGGTCTTGTCAAACTGAGCCATGTGCCCGCCGATGGAGGGTTCGCGTTCGACCAGGTATACATGGAAGCCTGCATCGGCGATTTCCAGAGCCGCCTGAATACCTGCGATACCGCCGCCCACGACCAGCGTGGCAGGATTGATCGGAACCTTGAGAGGTTCCAGCGACTCATTCTCCGCCACCCTCACCACACCACCAGCAACAACCGCTTTGGCTTTTGCGGTGGCGGCTACCTTGTCGGTATGCACCCATGAGACCTGCTCACGGATGGAAACCAGTTCACACAGGAACGGGTTGAGACCAGCTCTTTCGCAGGCACCCCTGAAAGTCTTTTCATGCAGGTGCGGGGAGCAGGCAGCGACAACGACACGTGTCAAGCCTTGTTCCTTAATATCCTGCTCTATCAACTCCTGACCAAGGCTGGAACACATGAACTTATAGTCCCGTGCCACGACCACACCCTGATGTTTGAGTTGAGCAGCAGCCCACTGTGCAACCTGCTCCACGTCGACAACGCTGGCAATGTTGGTGCCACAGTGGCAAACATAAACTCCAATTTTCTCAGTCATAGGTTCTCTCCTGTTTAACCTTTTATCAAAGCAAGCATCATTGTTCAGGCAGCAACTAATTTTTCAAGTCCCATGTGTTCTGCGTTTAAGCCCAAGGCCAAATCCATAAGCTGAGTAAAATACATCACCGGGATCGAGAAATGTGTACCAAATGCCTGATTAACCTGGCTTTGATACACTGCCAAATTCACGTTACACATTGGGCATGTTGTTGCAATAACGTTGGCTTCCTTGTCAACAGCTTCCTGCAACAATATGTGAACCATATCCAGGGCAGCCTTGCGATTCGTAATAATTAATGACCCGCCGCAACATCGTGCCTTGGATACATAATCGATCGGCTCGGCACCGATAGCCCTAAGGAGCTCCTCGAAGAATTGAGGGTTTTCCACCTCTTCCTCTTGATTCCTCCTAGGGCGTAGCATTTGGCAGCCATAATAGGGAGCAACACGCAGTCCGGTTAGTGGGTTTGTAGTTTTTCTTTTGATCTCATCCAATCCCACATCGTCGATGAAAACTTCGATGAGATGCCGGACATTCAACGTCCCATCGACATGCAGGCTATCCTCTTCCAGGGCGAAGTTAATGTGATCTGCCAGGTCAGGATCTTCTTTGAGGTAGGCATTGGTGAAGTAGGCATTTTTGAAGCAGGCGCTGCAGGGTGCAACAAAATCGGTCAAGCCTGTTTTCTCTGCAATGGCAAGGTTGCGTGCAACCAGTGTATATGCCAGCAGTTCATCAACGGGAAAGTAGGCTGTCGCACCACAACAGTTCCAATCCTGAAGTTCCTTCAGTTCCAAGCCCAAATAATTAGCGACTTCCTTTGCGGACGAATCATAATCTTTCGCCAGGCTTTCAAGAGAACAACCAGGGTAATAGGCATATTGTTTCATGAGGACTCTCCAATCGGGATGATCCTTTTCACCATTCGCTGGAAGTTCTTGATGTGTTTGATCTTCTTGGGGAGCAAAGGCATCTTACCTTTCAACACCAGTCCAGTGGCGGTCAGTGCCTCTTGGACAATCTGTCCGGCACTGAACTTGGGCAGATAAGTAGCTGCGAGGATCGGCTCAAAGGATCTGCCGGAATTCACGATCATCTTGACGAAGCTCGCCGAGAAGTCCGGACCTATCAGATTCTTCGCATATGAGCTTTTCCACATGGAATAACGCTTCAAGGCATACATCATGTAAGCGATATCGATTCCCGCAGGACACCTCACAGTGCAGTGATAACAGGATGCACATGACCAGTAGGTGTTGCTTGCTAAAACATCATCCTTTTGGTCAGCCCGGATCATTCCGATGATGGCACGTGGGCTGTGGTCCATGAATTCCACCGCAGGACACGTGCCGCTGCATGTGCCACATTGAATACAGTGGGAAATTGGTTCGCCATGAGAGGCGTACATCATGTTGGCGATTTCGTTACTGAACGAAAGTTCAGCAGTCATAGAGCCTCCTTTTCATTGGGGTTGCATCTTTTGCGATGCCTTCAACAGGGCTTCCACTTTTTCCAGCAGGAGATTCGGTTCGACCGGTTTCTCGACCAATTCATCCACATCGACAAAATTGGGATGCACCGCCTGTCCGGGGAATAGAAAAGCGATCTGCTCCCTGACGCCAGTGATGATCAATACCGGCAGATGCTTCAGCTTGGGCTCCTTCCTGATCTTCCTTGCAAGGGCAACACCTTCAGCTCCTCGCCCCATCATGATGTCGAGAAGGAGCAGATCGTAGCTCTTGCTTAAGAGAGCCTGAAATCCATCCTTGGGATTATGTGCCGCATTCACCTCATAATCGGCTTTCTCAAGGATCGCCCTGATCCCTGCAACAAAATCAGGGTCATCATCAATCATCATTATCTTTGCTTTCATAGATTTCTCCTTTTTGTCAGGATGTTGCCGTTCCAACCGGTTCCAAAGCGGACCCTGAGTCTGTTTCCGGTTTGACGGCAGGCAAGCGGATCACGAACGTGCTCCCTTTGCCCATTTCACTTTCAACGGCGATCGAGCCGTTATGTGCCTCAACAATTTGCCGACTGACAGCCAGCCCAATGCCATGACCACCTGCCACGTCGCTGCCCTTTCCCCGGTAAAAACCATCGAAGATATGAGGCTGGTCGTCTGGAGCAATACCGATACCCGAATCCTTGATCGAGACCACGACCTCATTCCCAACTTCTTCAGCTTCCACAGTGACATTGCTCCCATCACGCGAATATTTGACCGCGTTTCCAAGAATATTCACAAAAGCTTCCGTGAGGCAAAGTTCGTCACCATTAACAAGGTTCAACTCGCCACTAATGGATGTGGCAACTTCAACGTTCTTCCGTATGGCAAGATGTTCGACACTTTCCAAAGCTTTTGAGATCGGGGTTGTCACCGATATCGGCGTGAAATGCTCCTTTAATTTATTGATGTCCACTGCAATCACTCTTAACCAGGAATTGATAAGTTTCAACATGTCGTCGATCCTGGTCTTCAACCTTTGCACCTTTTCCTTCTGACTTTCATTGAGTGCATCGGATAATTCAAATTCCAATGCAAAGAGGTATTGCTGAACAACACCCAGTGGTGCCTTCAATTCATGAGAAACGATGGAGGCGAATTGCTCCCGCATCATCTCCTTTTCCCTGCGCAAAGCAATAGTCTCGAGAACCAGTTTTCGTCGTTCAAGACCCCTGCGAGTGATCAGGCGGTATTCCTCCGGCGTGAACGGCTTGGGCAGGAAGTCGTAGGCACCCTTCTTCATCGCTTCCACTGCGGACCCCACTGTGGCAAAGCCTGTGATCACCACCGTCACGATGGTGGAATCCAACTCAGTGATCTTTTCCAGAACCTCCATGCCGGGCATGCCGGGCATCTTGAGATCGATGAAGACTAGATCCGGCTTGAACTCATCCACAAGTTTTAACCCGGTCGCTCCATCAGGCGCGGTTTGGACCACATGACCACTGCCATCCAATATCTGGGTACAGGAATCCAGAACGACCTCCTCGTCATCAATGATCAAAATTCTTGATTTCTCATCCATGGACTGCACCAACCTTTTCCTCTGCTATCGGCAGGCTGACAGTAAATGTTGTTCCTTTTCCAAGTTTGCTGTTGACAGTCAATTTGCCATTATGTTCCTTGACAATGCCATATGAGATCGCCAGCCCTAATCCCACGCCATGTCCTGTTTCCTTTGTGGTAAAGAATGGATCAAAGATTTTTTCAAGGTGTTGGGGCAGAATCCCGGGACCAGTATCCTGCACATCAATATCAACACTGTGATCCGTTGCATTCATCGTGGTCGTGATGGTTAATTTCCCGGTGCCTTCCATGGCTTCGGCTGCATTAATGATCAGGTTAAGAAAGACCCGTTCGACCTGCGATGGATCAACGACCACCATGGGCAGGGAGTTGTCGAGATTCATCACAACATCAATGTTGTGGAATATCGCCTGGTTCTCCACCAGGGAAATACAACCTTGTAAAAGATTATTGACCTTGCACAAGGTCTTATCCGGATTCTTGTGTCGGGAGAAATCCAACAAACCGCGGATGATATCTCGGCAGCGGTTTGCCTGAACGACGATTTTGTTTATGTTCTGCTTGCATGTATCGTCGTATTCATCTTTTTCCAGCGTCAAGCTGGCGTAGGTGACAATACCTTGAAGAGGATTATTAAGTTCGTGGGCAACATTTGCCGCCAATTGCCCAACCATCGCCAATCTTTCAGACTCTGATATTTTTCTCTTTGTAAATTCCTTGAGCTTTTCGTCGCGTTCCTTGAGCGCTTCAGACATCTTGTTGAAGGAGTAAGCCAGCCATCCAAGCTCGTCACTGGAGACAACATCCACTTTCACGCCCAGATTACCATCGGCAACCTCCCGTGAAGCGGCAACCATTTTGCGAAGCGGAATACTGATCCTTCGGGAAACGAACCAGGACAGTAGCATGGTTATGAATGCAGCGATGAGAGAAATACCCAGAAAGATGAAGCTGGTTTGTTTTTGAATATCGGTGTATTTCTGCTCCAATATCCCGACGTATAGAATGCCTATAACATGGTAGTGAATATCACGGATCGGTTCATAGGCGGTGATATACCAATCATTGACTACATATGCACGACCGATCCATGGCTCTCCGTTTAGCACCACCTGGTTGTATACTTCCGTTGATACCCTTGTACCAACGGCTCTGGAATCATCCCCATTCCGAACGTTGGTTGAAATTCGCACATCGTCCTGGAAGATTGTGGCTGTGCCAATATCCTTTTCCTTGTAACGCAAATCTTCGAAGACCGTTTGCTTGATCTCGTCCACAATATCGTAATTTCGATTCAGCAGAACACCACCATATAAAACACCAACCAGGTTGCCTTCATAATCGAATATGGGTGCAGCCGACTTCAACATCATGCCGGAGGTTTCCTCGGTCGCAGTTCTTGGTCGTGCCTTTGGGGTATCAATAAACTCGAAGCGTGCCTGTTCAGCCAAAGCGAGGGATTCCTTGCGCAACTCCTCACTGCTCACAATGGTTGTCCCCATCACAGGTGTCTTTCTGAGAAGCGTCACTGAGACAATTTCATCATAATCTGTGTTAGGTTCATCCCGCCCCGGTGTATTGGCTCGGAAGACAACCGTGCCAGTGTTATCCGTGAGTGTCAGAATATCCAGTTCCTCCTGCTGTTGCACCCTGATCAACTCTTCTGCCACTTTATCAATATCACCGCCAATAATCGCATCTTTGATAAAGAAGCGCTCCGCTGACATACGGACAACGTCATGGATGTGGACTAATTCACCACGATAGATCTCATGGGCAGAATTGAGGTCATGAGCCACTTTTTCTTGTGCTTCTGCAACAATCCGATTACCAATGATTTGGATGCCTGCAATGGTGAAGATCGCGCTCATCAGAAGGATGATCGCCAGGTAACTAAGTGTCAGCTTTGTGGCAATTGGGATACGCAGTGTTCGATTAAACAGTCGACGGATCCCCTTTCCATTCCGCCTGTTCATGACTCCAACACCACTTGTCATACCAATCGATCCTTTTACATCGCTTCGTAAACCAATTCGATCAATTCCTGGACTTTGAGCCTGTCTTCGTTGCCTGTGGTCTTCACCGCGTCCCGGAACATCGCAACGTCTTTTGGACACGCCACCACCATGGACTGCACTCCCTCAAGCTCAGCCGCCTCACGCACACGACTTTCGCTTGGTCTCTCCTTGACATCCTTCTCATCCATCCAGATGCGCCCACCGCCCGCTCCGCAGCAAAAGGCACGGTCACCGTGACGCGGCATCTCCACCAGTTGGCAGCCCGTGGCTTCGATCACCCGTCGCGGAGCATCATAGATGCCGTTGTAGCGTCCCAGATAACACGGGTCATGATATGTGACTTTGTAGCCGATCTTTTTACTGAGCTTAATCTTCCCTGAAGAGATTAATTGATCGAGCAATTCCGCCGTATGCAGAATAGTGGGACGCTCTCCATCCCACGGATACTCATTCTTGAGCGTATTGTAAGTATGCGGGTCGTTCGTGATGATAGTCTGGAATTTAACCTTCGAAAACACCTTGGTGTTCTTCTCGACCAGCATCTCGAACAGCCCCTCTTCCCCAACACGGCGAACATCATTACCTGCATTACGTTCAGCATCGTAAAGGATGCCAAAGTCCACGCCTGCTTTTTGGAGAATCTCTGCTGTCTTGCGCGTCACATCGGTCAGCGCAGTATTGTAGGAAGCATAGTCACCAACAAACCACAGGTATTCAACAGCCTCGCGGCGCGCATCCTTGACAGGCGGCTGCATACCCTGCGTCCATTTGGCACGCATCCGTTCAGACTGACCGAATGAGTTGCCATAACGTCCCAAATTGGACAATGCATCCTGAAGCATGTTGTCCACGCGCCCCTCAAGCACCAAATACCTGCGCATGTCCACAATATCAGGGACACGCTCAATGAATAACGGGCATTCCTGATCGCAGGCATAGCAGGTCGTACAGGACCAGATCACCTGATCTGTGACCACTTCACTGACTGGTTGTTTCAGTTGCTTGCTGCGCGCATCCACCAAGCCATTCCGCAGGTCAATCATCAGCATCTTGGGAGAAAGAGGCAGACCGCTGGCATACGCCGGGCATACTTCCTGGCAACGCCCGCACTCCGTGCAGGTATAAAAATCAAGCATTGACCGCCAGCGGAAATGTTCCAACGAACTGACGCCTGTGCTGGTGGATCCGTTAACTTTGAATTCAAGAGCTGGAGGCAACTTGCCGCGGGATTCCAAATTGCGCAACAAAACAGCAGGGATTGATGTAACAACATGAAAATGTTTGCCCTCGGGAAGCTCTGTCAGGAATAGGAATACAACCCCGAGATGGAGCCAATAGGCGAACTCTTCGATAATTTTTTGTGTACCAGCCTCAAGTCCAGAAAAGAGCCGGCCAACCAATATCGAAACAGGGCGCCAGGCTCGCAGTTCATCAATCCCAGAGTTAATGCGAATGCCGTTCACAATCAAAACACTGACCATGATCGTCAGGATGAAGAACAGCACAACCACACCCTGCGATTTATGGCTTCCCTTATAGCGCTCAGGATCAACAACCAACCGCATGTACAAACCATAAATCACTGCAACGATCACAAGTACAGCCAGGATGTCCTGCATCAACGCCAGAGGGCCAAACCGTCCAATGATCGGCAAAATATAGTTAGGATTCGAAAAGGCAACGAGTCCTTCCACAATTGCCTGCAGAATGGTCAGTGAGAGAATGAGGAATCCCCAGAAGATGAAAAAGTGTGCCGTGCCTGGTACCAGAAAACGGAACAAACGCAATTGCGCGCCTACGTAAACGATCAGTCCCTTGATGCGTTCGCCCCAATTCTTAAACGAACCACTGGGCTGACCGCGTTGCAGGTTCACCCATAACAAACTGTATACACGCCATCCAAAGACGCCAACAGCGGCTAACAGGGCGAGCAGTACAAGAATGGATTTGATTGTTTCGTAGGTCATTTTCATTAACCTTTTGCTGCGTTCACTTTTTCGGTCAGCACTTCAACCAGATCGAAGATATCTCCTTGAACGCCATACCTGGCAATATTGAAAATGGGTGCAGCGGGATCGGTATTGATTGCGATGATCGTGTCGCTTTCGGTGATCGCCTCCGTGTGTTCAGGCGCGCCGCTGATACCCATCGCAAGATATATCTTGGGCTTTACGTACTTTCCCGATTTGCCAACCAGCCGCGAAGTTCCCAACCAGCCCTGATCCACAACAGGGCGCGATCCGCACACAACACCGCCCAAAGCCTGTGCCAGATTTTCAGCCAACTCGATATTGTCCTGATTTTGAATGCCACGCCCAACTGCAATGAGCAACTGTTCGTTGGAGATATCCACATCTCCAGCTTCTGGTTCAATGTATTGGGACAATTTGACACGCAGCGTATCCAACGCAGGGACAGCTGCTTCTGTAACTGGAGGCACTTCCCCGCTTTGACCATCTTCCGGTTTGTACCCGCCGGGAATCATGGCCACCAACGCGGTCGGGGTTGGCAACTCACCCTCTGCCATGATCTTCCCACCGCAGATCTGGCTGACATATTTCCCATCACTTGTGAAATTACGGCAGGAATTCACCAACGGAAGACCAAGTCTCATCGAAAGTACACTGGCTACATCAGATCCAATGGATGTGTTGCCGAACAACACAGCACGCGGCTGGTCCTTGCTGATGAGATCAGCCAATACCTTTTGATAGGCATCAGAGGTGAAATCAGCCAATGCCGGATGATCGAGATAAAGCACCTTGCTGGCAGCGAAATTGCCAGCCAATTCCTTTGCGTTGTGCCCCAGCAATACGGCAACAACATCCCCACCACCTGCCTTGGTTAGTTCGCCAGCACCAGCCAGCATGGTGTATGAAATATCCGCAACCTTCCCCTGCAGGTGTTCAATGAGGACATAAATATCTTGACTCATGACACTCCTCCGTTACAGAACGCCCAACTCTTTGAAGAGATTGACAAGTTTGTCAGTCACTTCTTCCGGATCACCAGTGATCATCTCAGCCTGAGAGGTAGCTTCAGGCTGGAACATGCGTCCGACCGCCGCTGCCCCATTCAGGTCCAGATCAGAAGCGTCCTGTTCCTCGATGCTGGAATCCTTCATTGCCTGACGAACTTTACTAACAGCCACATAACGAGGCGGTTGTTCAGCAACCTGAATTCCCAAAACAGCGGGAAGGGTTACATCCATCTCAGCCAGCAAACCGCCGGGATATTCCTTATGGATTACTGCCTTACCGTCATTGATGGTTACGCTGGAAACATAGCCCACATAAGGCAGTCCCAGACTCTCAGCCAGCATGGGTCCCACCGAACCATCCAGATCGTTATGTGCCTGAACACCTGTCAATATCAGGTCGGCTTGAGACTCTTTGATGAGCCCGGCAGCCACCCGTGCCAACGCGTGATTGTTCACAGTGATAAAGTCACCACCAGTGAGCTTGATCAGTTTGTCAGCGCCCTTGGCGGCTGCAGTGAATAGCACATCATCCGCGCCATCCAGGTCGGGAGCGATCACCGTGACAGTGCCGCCGCCGCGTTCCTTCAACAGGATGGCTTCTTCGATGGCATGATCGTCAAGCTCGTTGATGATCCAACGGGCAAACATCAGGTCCAGCGCTGCTCCGCTCTCGTCAATGGCAAGTTCATCGACAAGATCGGGAACCAGTTTTGCCAAAACGATGATATTCATATCGCCGCCTTTCTCACAATTCCATGGCTTCCGCCAGCAGTTCGGCTATATCCCTGACCTTCAACTGGTCAGCTCCCTTCATTGTCTTTGCGGCATCTTCAAAGCGTGGTGCCTCATAAGGACAGGCGACTGCCAACACATCCGCATTTGCAGACAACGCCTCACCCACACGCCAATCGGAGAGGCGGACATGCGCCTTCTCCCATTGGAAGCCATCCAGCCACATGCCGCCACCACCACCGCCACAGCAGAGACTGTTGGTGCGGTGGTGAGCCATCTCCACCAGTTCCACGCCAGGGATTGCATTCAATAATTCACGCGGCTGGTCAAAGATGCCATTCGCGCGACCAAGATAGCAGGCATCATGGAAAGTGACCTTGGCTTTCAATTCCTTCTTGAGCAACGGCTTGAGCTGGTCGATTTTTTCAACCAGATATTCGGTGAAGTGCTGAACCGGGTATGAAATCCCCAATTTCGGATATTCGTTCTTTATTGCATTGTAGGCATGCGGGTCTGTGGTGATGATCTTATTGAACTGATACTTGCTGAATACTTTCCCGTTTTTCTCAGCCAGCATTTCGAATAGACCGTGTTCACCTGCCAGGCGCTGTGAGTCGCCATCTGTAGTCTCTTCCGGTCCCAGTATCCCAAAATCCACGCCGAGTGCGTTGAGAATCTTTGCCAGCGCTTTGGTTGTTGACACAACGCGTGGATGATACGATGCATAATCACCCACGAACCACAACACATCCACAGGCTGTTTTGTTTTCGCCAGTATCTTGACCCCAGGCTGAATGCCAGCGATCCAATCCGCCCGTTTGCGAGGGGATTCGCCAAGTGGGTTGCCGTATCTTTGGGAGTTCTGGAGTGCAGTTTGAAGCTCGGCTGGCACATTGCCTGCCAGGAGTAATTCCTCCTTGATGGTGGTCATCAATCCCGGCGTTACCGGGATCTGGGATGGGCAGACCTGGGTGCATGCATAACAGGATACGCACATCCAGACCGTATCCGTTTCCATCACCTTGTTGATCCGGTCTGCGCGCATCATTGCGATCAGCCTGCTGGGCGGATATGCCATCAGGTAACCAAAAGGGCAAATCCCGCTGCAATTCCCACACTCAAGGCAAAGTTTCAACCTCTCACCCGTGGGCGTGGACTCAAGGACTTTGGTATAGAATGAACGCTTTGCAACTTCAGTCGCACTCATTGATTGCCTCCAATCAGATTTGTTTCAATGGAAAATTCCCATCAGGGAAAAGACATCGCATGTTCCGCATTTGGATCACATCTTAAGTTCTGGAGTTTTATGGTCTTTATATTGGTTGCAAATAACAGGATATATCCCCCCACAAGTTATTACCACCTGACCGCACTCGTCGCTTGTTTGGAGCATAGGTATCTCCATACTCTGCAACTACACCTGTCATCTCCCTCAAAACGACAGTTCATCCAACAAACACTGCTCGGCACGACAAAGGTCGACCATTCGCAGCAACAACAATCCCCCACAATCATTGTTTGTGATTTTATTCACAATTTCTAGTGTTGAATGTCATTAACCGCCAAGTAAATCGTCATGATAATAAATTGGGAGATCAGAAACAATTTGACGGTTACACATGAACGGAACGCGTCCCATTTCTGAAAACGCGTCCCATTCACTCATATTGTTATGTTGATATCCTCCCCTCATTACTCAGGATACTTGGAATTACTTCTTGTCTTTGTTATTGAATGCCTCGGCAGGCTGACGGACAAAGGCGTAGATGGTCAGCATGACGATCAAGCCAATGAGCATACCCAGCACTTCGGGCATCCGTTGCGCGGTCTCAGCGACCAGACCGCGCCCACCAGCGGTAACGCCCTGCCCAAATTCCACAAGCGACTGTACGATCTGGCTGAAGTGGAGGTCCACATACGCCACACCCGCGAGAGCTATGATCGTAAAAGGCAGGGCGAGAGCGAACATCCAGAACACTCCTACAAACGGTACCTTACGCATGGCAACCTCCTTTCTGAATTTATTCCATGAGTCTTTGTATCTAGCTTTAGAATACTAAAAAAATACCGCCGTTTCAATAGGCGGTATAAGGCATTTTTATAATAGGGCATTAACCCTACTTATCATTCATGGTTTTATCAAGCCCTTGCGTATCGCATATTTCACGAGTTCACTGCGGCTGTGCAAACCCAATTTTCCCATCAAGTTCTCACGGTGACGCGCCACCGTATGGACGCTGATACTTAGTAGACCTGCAATTTTCTCGTTGGTCTTTCCCTCTGCCAGGAGCGACAAGACCTCGCCTTCACGCGGAGTCAACCCGTTCATCGTCTCCTTTGTTGTCTCCTCCCCGCTGCGAGACAGGAAATCACCAACAAGGAGTTTTGCCAGCGAAGGATAGATATACATCTCTCCGCGGGATGTTGCGTGGATGGCAGTGATCAGGTCGTCCGGCGCGGCGCGCTTGGGCACATAGCCGGATGCCCCAGCCTGGAGCATTTCAAAGAAATATTGCTGATCTTCATGAATGGTCAGTGCAATAACCGCCACATCAGGATAAGCCTCCTTGATACGCCGTGTTGCCTCAATCCCCGAAATATCAGGCAGGGTGATATCCATGATCACTACATCAGGCTTGAGCTTTTCAACCATTTTCAATGCATCTTCGCCCGTATCTGCCTCCCCCACAATACCCAGGTCTGCCTCATTTTCCAATAACATCCGCAGACCACTACGGACTACTTCATGATCATCCACCAATAGAAGATGAATTTTTGCCATCACCCTTCTCCTTAAGCGGCACTACAACTTCCACAATTGTCCCTTTGCCCGGCTCTGATATGATTTGGCACTTTCCGCCGATCAACGTGGCACGTTCAATCATTCCCAGCAAACCCCAACTGGGACGACGGGACTGACGCAGGGTATCAGTTACATCAAAACCACACCCGGCATCCTCCACCCGAATATGCACCTCTTTTTTATCAAATACCACCAGCACATCCACCTTATTTGTTTGTGCATGCCGGGTGACATTTGTAAGACTCTCCTGGACAACCCGGAATAAAACCGTGCGGAGGTCAATGGGCAGATCCGCTTCCTCCCCCCGACTTGAAACTTTCACCGCCAGCCCAAACCTATGCTCCACCTCATCCGCATACCATCGCAGGGTGGGGAGCAGACCAAAATCATCCAGTTGTGGAGGGTGAAGACCGCTCACCAGGTTCTGCAAACTCAATATTCCTGAATCCACAACCTCTTGCAATTGATGTGCCTGCCCGCTTACCCTCTTCGGTTTCGATTCGGCGTTATCTGAGATCGCCCGCAATCCCATGCCAAGCGCGGTTAGGGTCTGTCCCAACTCATCATGCAGTTCCTGTGCAATGCGCTGACGCTCCAGTTCCTGTGCACGAACGGTACGATGCAGCAATTCATCGCGCAGTTCGTCCAACCGTTCGTGCTCTAGTTGCTGGGCTTCACGCAATTCATCGATACGATGCCGGGTCTCTTCTTCGAACGCCCGCAGGGAGCGGATGATACCGATCGCGGCGATAAATGCCATGATCGAACGGAACAATTGGATCGGGAAACCAAACCAAACTTGAAAAGCAAAAGAATTCAAGAAGGAGGAGGGGAAAACATTACTTGGAGAGACAAAGAGCTGCCCCACCCCGCCATACAAACCAAAGGCGATTGCAGCGGCGACCACATCACTGCCATAACCCTTCATGCCTGCCTGCAGGAACTTTTGTCTCTGCAACACCAACCCCCAGGCTGTCAGCGCCGCGCCAGGGATCGCCAGTGAATACCGCGTATACACATCCATCGCAACAAGCCGTACATCCACTGGTTCGTTCACGGCAAGCCACACCAACCCAACCACCCAGATCCCTGTGACTACTCCAAGCATCTGCCAGGAGAGCTTTGTGCGGGCAGGTCCGGCAATAAGCCTTATACCAAACGAGATCAAAAACAGGAACGAGATGGCAAGGAGTATGACCCGTCCCGTACCAATGTATTGATAGATAAAAGTCTCCTCGACATGAGGATGGATCAACAGGAACATCTCAATCCATTCATGCCCCCCGTGGATCAGACCAAATCCAGCCAGTGAACGCAGGGCACGGGCAAAGTCCAATTCAGACGAACGGTCCACTTCCAATAGGACTGCCAGCCCCATGCTGAAGAATGACAGACCGTAGAAGAAGTAGACCGTTATGATGTCCACGTGTAACCTGTGATTTCAGTATACCCCCATGTTGATTGCTCCATTAAGTTATTTTTGTCGCTAAAAAGCCTGTTATTTTTCCAGTGCTCCGGCGTTGATCCATTCGGCGATCAGGGCAAGTTCATCAGAGGTCAATTCGGCATAAGGATGTCCGCCACTTTCAAACTTGGTAACGATCAGACTGTTGGCAGCATCGCCTGCAACGAAGAACGGTCCAGTTGCGCCGCCGTTCGACGCATCGGCAAACGTGGAAAGGTTCAATCCGCCGGATGCCAGCGAACCATGACAGGTTGTACATTTTTCAGTAAAGAGCTGACCAACCTGCCCATCCCATGTCGGCGCACCGCTGCCGGAGTCCGCTTCGGGGGTGGCTGAAGGCTCATCGGAGACTGCAACAGCCTCGGTGGCGGTGGGAACCGGGGTCGCAGTGGGCGGGAGGGTTGGGACGGAGGTCTCTGTTGGAGGGAGCGTCAAGGTCGGGGTGGTTGTCTGTCGCACAAAGGCCTGGGCACTTTCTCCCAGCGCCGGCTCTGCGAGGGCAGTTGTCTCATACCCAATGAATAAATAGAAACCGACAGCATATAACACCAAGAGGATGACGGCAATGGGCGTATAAACCTTTTGCCGTTTTTTGATGACACTCGCCGGGATCGGCTCAGTATGTTTGCCGGATTCGATCATTGCCAATTCGGCAGGATGCTCGTGCTCCATCTCCTCGCGCGTGAGGTTTCCGGTGAACATGCTTTTGTTGAAGTGTTTGATGTGAACGTGGTAGAAGTGCCAGATGATGATCGCCAGCACTGCCAGTAACGCCTCTCCACCGTGTGCAGCCTTGGCAGCGGGAACAGCCTCGCCGGGCAGGAAGCGCAAGGTGGAGATCGGGTTCCACATCATGAAACCGGTCGCGCCCATGACGATGGTGCCCCAGATGAGCGCAAGGTATTCCATCTTTTCGGCGTAGGAGTAGCGTCCGTAGTATGCCTTATGCTTTTTGTAGCCAAGGTAATATTGAACATCATGAATGACGTGCTGGAGGTCGTCGACCCATGGGATCATATTGATGGGAAGACGCAGGACAAGGATCCGATATGCCACATCCAACACATGTACAATACTGATGATCATCATCACGATCGCGGATGTGTGATGGACGAACCGTGACACTTCGATGCCGCCGATCACGTTGAAGAACCAGACACTAACCGAAGCCAACGGATATTTCTGCGGCAGACCGGTAAATCCCAGCAATGAGAATGAGATCAGAAAGATGATATGCTGGAAGCGCTGGAGAGCGTCGAAGCGGGCATAAGTCTTCGCTCCGGATGTTTGAGGTTTATTTACCATTGGAATTCTCCTCATCATCCGATGATCCTGACCCTTGAGATGGCGGCTCGGCTGCTACGTCGCTTTCGGCTTTTGCATCTGCCGCCTGCTCCGCTTTCGCCACATGTTTCGGCTTCCTGAAACGATTGATTATCATACGGCCAAAATCCATCACTACAAGAAGCGCCATCGGTGCCAACACCGCGGGAATAAAGAACTTGTAGAACAGGTTGACGTAGTATACGACCGGATATTTTTCCGGTGAGGGGATGTAATGAGACATCCACGAATCAGGAAAGTTTGCCGTGGCATCCGGGTGACACTGCTGGCAGCGAACCAATAGGTTTTCGCGCGTCTGCAGTCCCTTGTTCGGATCATCCGCAAAAGCAATATCGTGCACGCCATGACAATCCGTACAAACAGGTTTGTTCGTCGGCTGATCCGGGAACGTCTTATCGAACAGGACCACCGTCGTACCGTGGAAGTCCGCCACATAGGTATTCAACACATCCGTGGAAATACCATACTTATGCATCAAGGCATTATTGGTATGGCATTCGGCACACAGGAACGGTGTAGTATTGCGGAAGGTAACTGTATTGGGGCTTTGAATGTTATGCACACCATGGCAATTAATACAGGTCGGCACATCCAGATTGCCCTGCTGGGTTAATGCGGCGCCGTGTACACTTCCCTTATACGTTTCGTAAATGGCACTGTGACATTGTGAGCACGTTTCCGGAATATGCAGGCGGGCGTAATCAAGCAATTCGCCCGAGTCATTCGTAAGATACTGCTGCGTGTGCGGGTTATGACAATCGGTGCAGACCGCGGCTTCGTTGTTTCCCGCCGCAAGTTCCCTTTGGTGAACGCTATCCAACGTCAGGTTGAACTGTTCTTCATGGCAGTCCCGGCAGATGGTGTAATAATCCATCTTAAATTCACGATATGACTCAGAGTTGCGTTCCGGGTGTGGGAAAGACTTGATATCCACGTGACAGGTCACACAGGTCAAGCCATTGGAACCGTGCGTGCTCTTTGCGAATAAATCCGGATTGATTGCCAGAGACAATACATCGCCGCTCTGGAACTGGATATTGAGGTTTTCGTTCGAATGACAGAAGAAACAGGACTCATTGTCGATCTGGACGGGCGGGACAGATACTACTGCCGCATCAACCCTCGGACTTGAACCTGCTGCGGCATCCGAAATTGCGAATCCAAAACTGACGAGGAGTACCATTACTCCTGCAAGGATAAGATAGGTGCGTAATCGCATTACTTCTTCGCTCCTGGCTTGGCTTTTGGTTTACCCACCCCGATCAGGCGTTCATATTCCTTCTCATGGAACGTTTTCATCTCCTCTTCACTAACACGACCGGTAAACATGCTCAAATTCGTACGCTCGATATGGACATGATAAACATGCCATATAATGATAAAGATGGCGGTGACAATGGATTCGGTACTGTGCGCCAGTTTAGCAGCAGGCACAACCCCGCCCGGCAGGAAATTGGTGAACCAAACGGGGAACCAGATGATAAAACCACTGATACCCATGATCAAAATCCCAAAGAAAACAAACCAATAGGTCACCTTCTGCTCGAAGTTATACCGACCAAACTTTGGTTTGTCATTTCGCAGGAACAACAGATACTGGATCATGTGCCCCGCATCACGCACATCCTGCCATGTGGGCAGAAGGTCGCCGGGCAGTCGGCGTTTTGCCATTAAAAAGAGGATGTGACCAAGATGATATAGGACTTCCAGCGCCAGGACAATTGCAGCAATATGATGGATCTGGCGGATCAACTCCACTCGGTCAGGCGTCGAAAGCAGATCCTGGCTGATGGAATACTCGCGATATTTCTGAGGCAACCCGGTCAGAAGCAGAACCAATCCACTCAATAACAACACGGCATGTTCCCAACGCTGAGCTACAGCAAAGCGCGGAAAAGTCTTTTCATGTTGGACAGTCTGGGGAGATGTTTTTGTTTTTCCACTCATGGCAAACTCCTCCTCACACGATCAACAGTGGCACGAATGATCTGCAGGATTACATAGATGATGCACGACCATAGCACAAACGGCGTGAAGGATGTATAGAACTTTTCCACATAGAACAGAGCAGGGGTGCGTTCAAGGCTGATTTCATTATGCCCGGTCCACGAATCGGTCCAGTTTGGACCGGCGTCCGGATGGCATTGCTGGCAGGTGGTAAGCAGGTTATCCGGATTCACCATCGACTGTGGATCATCGGTTTTACGAATATTATGAATACCGTGGCAATCGGAGCATACCGCACTATCATGCCAGATGGTGGGCCACTTTGCCTTATAGACAGATACATCCACCCCGTGCCAGGATCGTTTGTAGATGCTATATACATCCGCAGACAACCCATACTTATCCATCAATTCCTTATCCGCGTGGCACCCAGCGCATAACTCCGGTTCTGCCACTCGGAACTGAACTGTGCGTGGATCCTGAATATTGTGAACACCATGGCAATCCGTACAAACCGGCACATCCGTGTTCTCATCTTCCATCAAAGCCGCGCCGTGTACGCTCTGGCGGTAGGTATCGACAATCTCCATATGGCACTGGCGGCAGGTTTCGGATATCAGGGAACGAGGTTCATCCGGCGACCTGACATCATGTGCTCCATGACAATCTGTACA
>CAYTDB010000036.1:38892-42235 GCA_964436455.1 uncultured Anaerolinea sp.
TGGGCAGGGTCACGCTCAAATCTGGATTTCCATGACAGGACAAGCAGAATTTTTCAGTCTCCTGCACAGGAGGCTCGGCACCGGCAGGTGAAACCAACAACAAACTCAACAGCAGGACAAATGTACCTGCCGCAATCAACCAGAAAATCTGACGATGCAGGTTACGCGTTGTCATGTGTTGCATCTCCTTCTTTGTTATCATCCTCATCATCATTACTTTCAGGAGGAGGAAGTTCATCGCCGTCATCATCGTATCCGCTGGGTGGTTCGAGTGTCTCAGCAACCAACCCCAACCTTCTCAGGAGGTAGGATATCCCCAACAAGATTGCCACCGGAACCAAACAACGCAATATGAACAACAAAGCCACAAATACAGGATTGGCAGTTTCGTTCATTGCTTTTCCCTCCACAGCGGATTGTTCCAACCGCTTGCAACGAATGGATTGGTCATCGCATCTCCAGAATTAAGAGTGATATTAATCACAATTAAGTATAACTTAAACTTTTCAATTAACAAATGAGGACAAATGTCATCAATTTAACCTGAACAGCGGAACCAGAGGGTTCCGCTGTTCAGGTTAAATTATGAATGTACTTACATTAGTGTTCCCGCTTCTCGAAAAGCGGCAGGAAACGCACAGCCAGGGTTAGGACGGTCAGCACATAACCGATAATCAGGATGCCAATGCCCCATTCGATAGGTGCCGGGAAGTACTTTCCAATTGGAAGTTCGTAAGCTGTACCCGGTGAATAGGATAACGGCACAAATAACCCACCGACTGTCACATTCCAGCGATGGACAACGATACCCACCATCGCAGAGAGCGCTCCCACCACAACCGCCGCAGGATTCTTGTTGAAGCGCGGCACAAGGAACAGGATCGCTGGAACGATAATCCCCAGGATCACCTCCCCAACCCAGAAACTGAATGAGAATGGGGTCTGTTGTTGCAGAAGCGAAAATGCTGAACTTACACCGGGCGTGCGACCATAATAGGTAACTGCTGCCATATCCCAGAATTTAATATATCCATACGCCAGCAATCCAACGCCGCTGAAGCGGGTGATGATCCGCAGAACATCGTGCGGCACTGTTCGTTTGCCGAGGATCCATTCCAAAACATATGCTGCAGCCACGGTTGCAGCGGGCCCCGCCGCTATGGCAGATAACACGAACATGATCGGCATGCTCGGTTTGAACCAAATCGGACGGGATTTGATCACTCCATAAGCCGCGCCCAATGAAGATTGATGCAATAGAGAGATCACAAGACCCAATGCTGCAAGGAACGGTGTGAACTTGTGCAGGAAATGTCCAAATGCCCGGATCTTGGGCCAGCGGTCAAAGATCGCGGCTTCAACAATCACAGGAGCGAACTCGGTGACCAGGATCATCAGATAAATGGTGATGCACATGGTAACTTCCCATAACACCGAGTGGACATTCCAAAACACCCAGGGATGCCAGAAACGGTCCGGGCGTCCGATATCCATTAATAACGTCACCATGGCGGATGTATAACCGGCAAAGCCGACCAGTATTGCCAGCCGGATGATGGGCTGCAAACGTTTAATGCCAAAGATATACACGATCGCAGAAAGTGTGAATGCACCCGCACCTAGTGCAATTGACGAAAGGTCGATGGTGATCCACAACCCCCAAGGCACCGAATCGCTCATATTGGTAATAAACAAGCCATTGATGAAAACCGTTATGGCTGAGTACACACCGATTGCGAGCAGGATCGCTAGGAAACCCATCCAAAGCAGGAAACCAAGGCTGAAGGGAAGGTGAAAGGGTTTTCGTGAAAATACTGAGGTTGTCATTTCTAGATCCCTTCCTTTGGCGGGATATAGTACACGCTGGTATCCGTTCCAAGTTCGTTGCGCAGCCTCAAGGTCGGGTTTGAAGCGATGAGTTGGGCAACTCTGCTATTGGGATCCTTCAGGTTTCCAAACGTGCGTGCTCCCACCGGACAAATGTTTACACAGGCTGGTGTCGCCTCGCGATCCTCGCCGGGAACAAGACCCTTTTCAAGCCCTGCATCGATACGCTGGATACAGAAGGTACATTTTTCAACCACGCCTCGTGGTCGGCGATCCACCTCTGGTTCCCCCCATGCAGGCACGTACGGATTCTCATCGGTTCTCGCTTCCCAGTTGAATCTGCGTGCATCGTACGGACAGGCAACCTGGCAATATCGACACCCAATACAACGGTCGTAATCCATGACAACCAAACCATCTTCTCGATGATAAGTAGCTTTCACCGGGCAAACTTCAACACACGGGGCATTTTGGCAGTGGAGGCATGGGCGGCTGAGAAAAAATGTATTACCATCAGAAGTCTTATCTGCGAAAACAACATTCCATGGTTCATCGGACTTTACATCGTTGTTAGCAGTACATGCACGCTGGCAATATTCACATCCTATACACAGATCGAGGCTGATCACCATGCCCCAATGATGCTGACCGGTCTCCGCCCCATGACCACCAGTGTGATTCTCGCCCTCCAACTGTCCCTGCTTCAACTGCCCGAACGGCGAAAGCGGACCAGTGGTAAGCAAGGGTGCGGCAACGATCGAACCGACAGCCGCAACAGCTACTTTGAGGACATCGCCGCGGGTCAGTTCAAGGACAACTTTTTTCTTTGTTTTTTTCTTAGGCAATGTCATTGTCTTCCACCTCCACAAAACGAATGCGCTGGCTGACCACCCAGGCTGCCACACCACCGATAATCAACCCCACAATGGCTCCCTGGATCAAACCTGTATATAGCCGCACAGTATTTTGCGCTTCAAGGTCTTGAATAGTATGTTCCTGCTCGCTCACCCTTTTCTCCAACTCATCAAGGGTCAACGCTTCACCAGTCTGTTCGCCGCTCAATTTAACAATGGTATCGCGGGTATGGACAGTATCTTTATGGCAGCTTATGCAGGCTTCTGAACCTACGACAAAAGTATGTCCCGTGGCAAATAAACCACCTGTTGAAGAAGTATGTGATGCAGCAGCCATGTGGCAGTCACTGCAGTCCAATCCTGAATTCGCATGGGTACCATGCGTAAAGGAAGATCCTGTATCTTTATGGCAGTTCATGCACAGTTCACTAACACTTGCTGCAAGCGGTTTCTGTGAATGTGAGTCATGGCAGGATTCACAATTCAAGCTGACCTGTCCGTGTTTGCTGGCTTGCCATTCATCAGCGGTTGTTTTATGGCACCGGGCGCAAAGTGTATAGTCAGGAGTGATTACCATGGGCTGTTCAGGATGTCCTTGTTGGAAGGGTCCATGACATGCCTCACAGGCAACACCTGCCTCTGCATATGCACCTGTATTTGCA
>CAYTDB010000037.1:0-41450 GCA_964436455.1 uncultured Anaerolinea sp.
TTTATTTCCAATATTCCCACATAAATCAGGGCTTTTCCTCTAATAGCTTCAATCTCTCCAATACGTTTTATTCAATTAGCCCTACTGTTGTCCTACTACCAACGGAGGAATCAAGATACGAACAGCTATTGACAACAGATGAACTGCTCCCGCTTCGCTTAAATGCAAGAGTGGACCTGTGTCCCACACGATAGTACGCGTCATTTCTTTTTACCTTTTTGCTTGACCGCCCAATCAATGTCGGCAAGTTGATATTTTTCTGCCAGGGCACGGTCGACCGGCAACTTGGGAACCAAACGTATGGAACCATCCTCTTCCACTAAAACTTCCATTAAATCTCCCTCTTTCAGCTTTGCCTTCCGACGAGTAGGAGCTGGGAGGGTGATTTGTCCATTGCTGCGGATTTGTAGATATTCTGACATTCTTCTCTCACTTTCTTGAAATCTGATTATCTGATTTCTCATATATCATAATTGCGAGGTAGGCAAATGTCAATGTAGATATGAAGATGGAATGTGAGTGGGGTGCCTGAAATCCTGTTCAGGCATCAATTTTTCGAATCAACTCTGGCACTTAATCCCATGGCTATCAAGTTGACGTCATGACGGAGCACGTGTTTTGAGCAGAGATATAAGCAATTTTGTATCTAGAAATTGACACGGTTCGCCTTGTATAAGGTAGTGGATATTCTTAGCACCGTAATCTTTTTTTTGTTGAAAACCAACGAGTTCAGTATCTCACAATCGCCAACTATCTACTGGACCAGCTTTGCGATGACCATTGGCAGTATCGACCTGGGCAATTCTGGCGTAGCGACGAGTCATCTCCAGATCAGTATGACCCAGCAATGAACACAATGTAAATTCGCCCCCACCGCTCCGAAGATAGTTGATCACAAAAGTGTGACGAAATCGATGTGATGCACTTTCTTTACACCTGCCCGTGCACCAACACGATGTAACAACAAGCGCAGGTATTGTCTGGAGAGAGGTCGCCAATCTCCTTGAAATCCGACCACGAAGACAGGAGCATCATCCTGAATATCGTTGATCCTTGGAAGCAGGGATTGCCATATCGCCTGGGCAGTTCGTTTACCGATATGAACTATTCGCTCCTTCGCATCCCTGCCCGGACCCTTCCCTCGAACCTTGATGGTATTCGTGCTCATATTGAGATCCTTGAACTTGATACCCGCAAGTTCAGAGGCGCGAACGCCGGTATCCAATAAAGTCAGGATGATGGCGCGATCTCTAATCCCTGTTGATCTTTCAGATGAAGTCTCTGGTCGGGTTTTCCATGTACGTCCGCGGTCACAAGATTTCAGTAACTTCTCAACATCCTCCCTCGTAAAGGTTTCGATGATTGACTCCGAAACAGCAGGCTGCTGGATCAAGCGAATAATGTTTGTCCTGGCGAAGCCTTCATCAACTGCCCAGCGCCATAGCGCAGACAAGTTGGTGTGTATATTCAACACTGTCTTCGCAGAGAGCTTGAATTTCCTTCTGGGTGCAACCCCATCCGGCTCAGTGGTGTAATCCTCCTGAAGTCAGGCAAAGAACTCGACCACTTCGCCTTTCGTTATATCGCCAATAGGGGGGTCAGATTCAAAGTAGCCCAACACCTTCTTGAAAGTGACACGATAATCTGCGATTGTATTCTCGGATTTGCCACTTGCCTGTTTGTATCGTATCATCCCTTCACAGGCTTGGGAAAGTAGTATCGTTTTTCTAGACATGAAAACTCCTCCCTGGATTGAATTCCGATAATCACCCGGTTGAATTCCGAGTAGGGACTATCGGTTTTTTTGTTTCCAAAGAGGAGCAGAACCGTGTGGTCTACAGTATATCGATTTTTTGGTTTTTGTCCAATTTCGGACTTCACGGATGCCAAATTTGGGCATCCGTGAAGTCTTCTGTAGGGGTGCGCGGATTTGAACCGCGGACCTCACGGATCCAAATCGTGGGGTCACCTAGCAGGCTTGATATTCCAACCATAATCAGTTAATTATCCGGAATGAAGTGACTGATGTAAGCATTGTGAATATTTCTTGCATATTACTTGTTCTCAATATTTATACTAACCACCGCTGTCATGTTCCACAGGAAACGCGGATCGGCTTCATCGAGCGTGATCGTGACTTGATAGGTCATATCACCGAGATACAACTTTCCGATGGGATTGATCTCGGTGACCGAGCCTGCAAATTCTTCGTCAGGGAATGCATCCAATATAACTATGACCGAATCCCCCGCTGAGACCTTCGCCACATCCACTTCAGCGAGGTCTTTGGTCTTCACGATCCAGTGTGAGGTATCCGCGATAAAAGTTACTGGGGTCATCGGCAAAACAGGTTCTCCAATGGTTAGATCGATATTGAGCATAATCCCGATGAAAGGAGCACGCAGTTCGTAGTACTCGATGGCGGTTTTTGCAGCAGCTACATGAGCATTGGCGGCTTCGAGGCGGGCTTCGGCAGCAGCAAGGACTTCTGGATCGAGATTGGAGTCATCGATTCGCGCCTGCAATTCGCGGGCAGCCTCAAGATTGGATATCGCACTTAGGAAAGCGGCAATCTCTTCGTCAAGGGATTTTTCATTTTCTGCAAGTACTGCTTTCAAGTCAGCGTATGCTTCAGCCAGAGATTCTTTTTCAGCATCAAAATCTTCCTGCGCGTCACGGCGGTCGCGGTCATCTTCATTCAGGTAAAGCACATCATTTAGCTTTTGGAGGGTATCGCGGTAATCCTCCTCAGCAGTGACGTAATCTTCGATGCTCAACTCGAGCTCGGTGGCTTCGTCCCTGTTGCCAGGATTCCAGCCATTGGCTTCGCTTTCATAAGCCTTTTGGGCATTGAGCAACGCCTGCTCGGTTTGAGATGAAGTCAACAGTGCATTGCGATGGATGGAATCAAGCGCCTGCTGTGCCAGCGTTTGTTCAAGATTTGCAGTGGCAAATTCTGCCTGTACGGATTCGATCCCGATCAGACGGGCCATAACATCGCCTTCTGCAACCTGTTCGCCAGGCTGGGCAAGAATCTCTTTCACCACCCCGCCCTGCGGGAAGGCAAGTTCAGCAGATCGTTCGGGAAGCAATATCCCTTCCGCGGTGACGGTTGTTGGAGCGATTTCATTTGCGGCGGGTTCAGTGGTCGGCACGGGTGTGGCAGTCCCATCACATGCAGTGACGAGAAAAGCAATCAGTATTAGGATGGAGATGAATGTTCTTTTCATAATTTGTTCCTCTATGGTCTGTGTCACTCTGAGCCGCGTAGCGGCGAAGAGTCACTTACACCGTGGTAGAGACCCTTCGCTAATCGCTCAGGGTGACTTCTTTATTCATATGACAGCACTTCAGTGACCGTGAGCCTGGCGGCGCGCAGGGCGGGGAACAGGCTGGCTGTTACTGAAATGATGATGACGAGTGTCGCCCAGATGAGGATTCCGCCCAAGGATGTTGTGGCAGTCATCGGGTAGTCCATGAACGCTAAGCCAACGGTTCGGGCAAGGTAACTGCTCATGGGCAGGGAAAGTCCGATCGCCAGAATCCAGCTCATCATCCCGATCAAAAGACCTTCGATGATGACAATGCGCGAGACAATCCTGCTGGATGCCCCGAACGCCCGCATGACGCCGATCTCGCGCACGCGCTCCATGACGTTCAGGCTCATTGTGCCCATCAAACCCAATCCACCCACGGTGGCAAGCAGGACAGTCATGATCATCAACAGTGTGACAACAATGGCGAAAGCCGCGTCGATCTCTTCGCGCTCTTCGCTGATGAGAAAATTGGAGAGCACTTCGATATCGGCGCGGTCAAAACGCTTCTCGACCCCACTGGTAATTGCCTGCTGCTCGACGGTGGATTCTGCGCTGAGAGTTAAGATGACGGCGTTGGCGCGGTTCGGTTCATGGATATGGCGGGTATAGGCGGAATAGTCCATGATGGTGAAGTAACCGATGGATGAGTTGCCGAGCATGTTCATCACACCAACAATGGTATAGGTCTGTTCGAGACCTTCGATTTTGACGTTCATCGGACCACCAAGATGCAGAGTGGTCTCGTTGGCAAGCAAGCCAGGGCTGACGATAATCGCGTTGGTATCACCTGGGCGCAGACGACGACCTTCGATGACAGGCGGATCAAGCAAGGGGGTTCCCGCAGGCGGAGCGAGCAAATAAAGGTTGTCACTTTCTGAACCATCGGGACGGACGTAACGTGCAACAGCAAAGCCCCAGCCTTCGGCATTGGTCACACCTGACACGGCTTTTGCTTCATTCACCAGGCGTTCAACGGGAAGTTGATCGTCCACGATGATCCATGCATCGTAGCGCCAGAAGCCGAACATTTCACCCAGTGCATGGTCAAGCGAGTCGCGCAGGTTGACGATCGCCATAAAGACCGCGCCTGCAAAGGTTAGTGTGACGAGGGAGAGAATCAGCCGTCCGCGTTTACGGAAGGGATTGCGAAGTGCGAGCAGGGTATCACGGGTAAAGGTTTGAAAGCGGTTCAAGAACCGATCAAGGACACCCGCACCGCCCCATACCTGACTGATGCCGTATTCGCTGAGCACGCGCGCGGGGGCAATCCTCGTACCACCCAGAATGGTGGGTGCAGCGGCAAGTATAGGAACAAGAATACCCACACCGACCTGGAAGAGCAGGGCTTGCCAGGTAAATCGAATTTCAGGCGGGTCGAAGTTGATCTGTTCTGCTGCGAAGGTCGCCAACGCGTCTGCACCAAGAATGCTGAGCGGGATGGCGATGAGGCAGGCAATGAGCCCCAAGATGATAACCATGCTGAAATACAAACCAACGATCTGCCACGAACGTGCCCCGATGGCTTTCATGATGGCAATCTGTTTTTCCTGCTGGGCGATCAATGCCGAGATGACATTAATGACAAGCAAAACACTGAGCATCATGGAAAGAACTGCCACCAACCCGAGCAGGATCATCATTGTGCTGATGATGAAATTAAGCGGGTGTTCACCAGGTGTGGGTAATGTCTTACGATAGACGGGCAACCCAATCCCTTCGATGCGGTCGGCGACCTTGTTCATCACGGTGCGGATCTGAGTTGGGTCCTGGGCATTGACATAAAGTTCATTGAAGCCTTCAGATTCGCCCATCCAGCGCAGGGTGGACATATCCACATAGCCATAGATCCAGCCTTCGATGATGGGCGGGATGCGGTAGAGGTCATGCACACGTCCCGTAACTGTGAGATGGAACTGACGCCCGTTGGGAGTTTTGACCAGGATCTGGTCGCCAGGTTTCGCTCCAATGTAGGTCATTGAAGCGCGCTCCATCAGAACCTGTCCTTTTTCGGGAGGAAAGATTCCATCCTGTTCACGGACGAGGAACAAGCGCTGATCGTTGTAATCATGCAAGGCATACAGGGTCAGGTCGCGCCAGATTTCACCTTTGCCATCAAGCGAGATGCGCAGGAGCAAATACCGCCTGCCCTCGGCTTCATCCACGCCACGCATGTTGCGAATGCCTTCGACGAAATCTTCATCAAGCATCGGTTCGGTCTGCAGGATGGCATCGGCGGACTGCATGGCGGCGTATTGGGCACTGAGCGATTCAAGCAGTGCGATCTGAGACATGCCTATCAAACCGATGGCAAAGACTCCGACCGCAATGGACAGGATGATAAGCACCGTGCGGGAGCGATTGATCCATAGATCGCGGTAGACCTTGATCCAGCGAGTCATGATATGGACCTCTTGGTTTGTTTCCTGCCATTCCCGTTCACATCATTCACGATCAATCCATCCGCGATATGAAGTTGACGGCTCGCGCGTTGAGCGAGATCAGGATCGTGCGTAACAACGAGGACGGTCTTGCCAAGGCTGGTGAGACGTTCGAACAACAAGAAAACTGCTTCAGCGGTCTTCGAGTCTAGGTTACCCGTCGGTTCGTCCGCAGCAAGGATGGGGGGGTCAGTGGCGAGGGCGCGAGCGATGGCAACGCGCTGCTGTTGTCCGCCAGAGAGTTTGGCGGGGAGTTTGTTAGCCTGCTCTTCGATCTCCATCAGGCGGAGCAATTCGCGGGCGCGGTCACGCCTCTCAGTGAACGCAGGTGTGCTGCAAAAGTCCATCGGCAGCATGACATTCTCCAAAGCAGTCAAGGTGGGAAGCAGTTGGAAGAACTGAAAGACCACACCGATGGTGCGTCCACGCCAGATGGCAAGTTGATTTTCACCGAGTTTTTCCACCTTTTCACCACCGACGAGGATCTCGCCCTCAGTGGGACGATCCAAGCCTGTGATCATGTTAATGAGCGTGGTCTTGCCGCTACCCGACTTTCCAAGGATAGCAACATACTCCCCAGCACCGATGTGCAGATCAATACCATTTAACGCCATAAATAAACCCGCATCGGTCTGGTAGGCTTTGGTGACGCTGTTCAGGTCGATAAGAGGAGATGTTAAGGTATCAGTCATAAGGCTCCTTTCGGAAACGCGGAAGAAACATGGGTACCCGTCTGCAATATTCCTGCCACTGCTCGCCAAACTCTGCCGAGAGGGCGGTTTCCTCGCGGCAAGCGCGGATGAACATGAGCAGTGAGAAACAGGCAAAGTACACGGTCGTCCAAGTGGTATAGATCAAAAAACTTCCCAACGCGGCAAGGATCAACCCTGCATACATCGGATGGCGCACGATGTTGTAGGGTCCGCTTGTGATGAGTTGATGTCCCTTGAACAATTGGGCGCCGAAACCGGTTGAAACGAAATAGTTTTTCCCAAGTGTCAGCCGTGCCCAGAGGAGAAAGAGCATGCCGGGAAAGTAAAGCAAAGCCCCCACAACCAGCATCGCAACCCGCATGGATGAAGAAAATGTCAGGGACAACGGTTTCCATCCCAGATAGGCTATGCCGAAGAATAACAAGGAAGAGGCAAGATAAAACCACCAGGAATGGAGCCAGTTACCGGCGAACCCGACCGTGCGTCCCGTTTGTTGTCGAGTGCCGCGCCAGACGCCGTACAGAACGATTCCCAACGCGGTGTAAGCCAAAAATCCGCCCAGCCATTGGATGATGGTTTCCCCGGTCATGATCACGCCTCAACCTACCCCGCCTGGATGCGCTTGGCGATTGGTTCAAGGATCATCTTGATGGTCAGCCGATCCAAAAAATCCGGGGCGATCAATTTGAACCACACCAGCAACCCACCGGGTCCCATCAGCAATTCGCGCTTGCGGTGATAAGCCGCCTTGAGAACAACCTTGGCGCAGCGTTCGGCGGTCATCATCTTTTTAGTGTAGAGTGTCCGACCCTGTTTGCCGCGCGGCGCGCCGTTCTTGTCCAAAAGCGCTTCGTGGAATTCGGTCACCACCCAGTATGGGCAGATCACCGAAACGCTGACTCCATGCGGTTGCATTTCCATTCGCAAGGAATCGTAAAATCCGTGCAGGGCATATTTACTGGCGGTATAGGATGTGTTGAAAGGAAGCCCTCCCTTTCCACCCAGGCTCGATACAGCGACGATGCGTCCCTTGCTTTGCATCAAATGCGGCAGGGCGTAATAGGTACAGTGAACCGCACCATAAAAGTTGACATCCATCACATGGCGGAACAAACGCAGATCAAAATACTCGCGTAACAACGCCGTCACCGCCAACCCTGCGTTGTTAATGAGCATATCCAGCCTGCCAAATGTTGCAATTGTTTTCTTGATGAGATTTTTACACTGCTCTTCGTCACTTACATCGGTGGGAATAACTAAAACTTCGCCTCCGTGAGACCGGCATTCCGCCGCGGTCTCTTCCAGTCGATCCTCCCTCCGCGCTGCAATCGCCACCTCTGCCCCCTGACCTGCCAACTGAATCGCCAGTGATTTCCCAATTCCTGATGACGCCCCCGTGACGATCACCACTTGATCCCGAAATACATCTGAGTTCATCGTCAACTCCTTTTTGGTCTTTGAGAGTTGAGCGCTGACCATACTGCGCTGCCGCCATGCAGACGGCATGACGATTATTCTCCTGCTTGGATGTGGTCAACCCCCTGCTGGAACAATGTCACGATGTGTGGATCAATGACACTGTAATAGACTTCCTTGCCGTCCCGCCGCGCACGCACGATGTGCAGTTGACGAAGTCCACGCATGTGATGCGAGATCGCTGACTCGGTCACGCCAACCAGTTTTGCCAGTTCTGTGACATTCTTTTCCTCTCCCACCAAAGCCGACATAATTCGCACACGGCTCATATCACTGAATGCTCTAAAAAGTTCTGCCACGCGCGCGGCGGTATGTTCATCCAAAATCGACAAAGTCATGTATATTACTCCATTAATACAACAATTGAGCATATATTCATATGTTTCATTGTACAACATCTCAATTGAAATTTCAAGAGGGAATTTTCAATGGGGTGTGGTTTAAATTTTCGGAGATCCTGTTCGGAATGCGGCCGAAAACTCGCTCATAATTCCCTTCCAAGGCAGTTTAGGGGCTTTTCTTGGGCATTTGCGGCTTCCACCGCTACGCGTTCCCGGAAACTTTCCGAAACTTTAGACTACACCCTTTTCAATGAGGGCAGTTGTTTTATTAAATAGGCTCTATTCGATTGGGACTAAGAAGGCTTTGTTGCCAGCAAGTGGAAGTGAAATAAGATGCTGAGCCATTATGATTGAAAGGAAGTCACTTTCGAGAGACCCAAAACATGGAAGTTGATCTTCAGCTGTCGTCTGATGTGACATGTGTCATGAAAAATAACGATGGCTTTTATTGTCGTGGAGCCTTTGTTGTGCTACACTGGTATTGAGATATCTTTCACAAAGATGCCAGTCATACTTAGACACCATATCCAAGATTGACGGCAACGAAGAAGCCACGGCAAGTTCATCCAAAACTATATTTGGATGGTGGAGTTGCTTTATGACTGATCCTAAATCCGCGACAGAGTTGTCGCCTCTGGATCAAATCCGGCTGGCTGAGTCAGAAATAGCGAGAAAAGTCATAGCGGCACGGGAAAAATCCGAGAGTGCCGTGGTTGCAATACATTCCCAAGCTACCCTTATAAAAAAACAAGCACATGAGTCGGGAATCCGGGATGGACAGATTCGGTATAAAGAGACAGTATTCAAGGCCGAGGAGGAAGCGCGTTCTATAATCGAGCGCGCACATTCCATTGCCGCTGATTTGCAGCGACATGGGCAGGTTCGCATGAACTCCGCGATTCAAGAGGCGATGGATATTGTGCTGGGCTTAAGCAGGAGGGAGAAGTCAAATGAACCTTGAAATGATCCCTGTTGAGATCGTTGGACTAAAAACAGATCTCCAGACGATTATCCACTCTTTACGACAAATCGGTTGCATGCACATCGAGGATTTAATCGACCTGCCGGAGGTGTCAGCGCGACCCTTAACTCTGGATCGCGATCTGCTTCGCCAACATGAAGAATTAAGCCTGCTCGTGGCTCGTATTGGCGGGTTATTGGAAACCTTGGGGTGCAACAAGAAATCGCCGGAAACATTCCATGCAGAAAACAATTTTCTATTGGAAGCTCGTATGGGGGTGGACAAATTGATGCCTTCGGTAAAATCACTCATGTCGGAACGAGAACATCTCGAGTCTGAATTGGCATCCCTTCCACGTTATGAAGCTACACTTCGAAAACTATTACCTATCATCCCAGCCTCTGTGCACGAACTAGGCAATAGATCAGTTGGAATTCTGGTCAGCCGTGAACACTTGGATGTTCTGGACACAATCGGAAAGCGCGTATTTGACCTTACCCAGGGACGTGCCGAGATAGTAGCAAGTGATGTGGATATCCACATGCATGCCATGCTGATCGTCTTCCCGGAAAAGTACACAAACGAGATTGAAACGCTATTGGGCCGGGAGGATATTTCTCGCCTGCGTCTGCCAGCCGAACTGGGAGATGGTTCTCCTGATGTTATTCTGGCGGAATTATATCGACGGATGGCATCCATCCCTGAGCAGATCAAAGAGATCGATCGTGAACTTGGGTCACTGTCGATGCAATGGTGTGACAAATTGGCGATCTGGCGTGTGGCTTTGCAAGATGAGATCGATGTTTCACATGTTTTACCGAAATTTGGCGAAACCGAAATGACATTCGTCCTGGTCGGTTGGGTACCTGCGAATGATATGGAAAGGGTTGAAAAGAGTCTTCAGGAAAATGTGGGCGAGGCTGTATACATCCAAAAGCTGAAAATGACGCCGGACCTGAAAAAGAGAGCCCCGGTCGTTCTGCAAAATCCAGCACTAGCCAAACCTTTTGAGAGTCTCGTCAAGTTACTTGCTATACCTCGATATGGGCACATCGATCCTACACAGCTGATGGCATTCTTCCTGCCTATATTTTTCGGCATGATCCTGGGTGATGTGGGATATGGAATTTTGGTGCTGGCGATAAGCCTGGGGGCATTGCGCCGCTTCAAGTCAGGAGTGACCCGTGATATTCTCATTGTGTTGGCAATGGGCGCAGGGTGGTCCATCCTGTTTGGATTCCTTTACGGGGAATTCCTTGGCACATTGGGCGAAACTTTTGGGATGCATGCATTGTGGTTCGACCGCACAAGCCCGGAGAATGTTATGGGCCTTCTCATGATGACAGTAGCGATTGGGGCAGTACACATTACACTCGGACTGATCCTCGGAGTTTGGGAAGCCATCAAAGATAGAAGTCGCAACCACCTCTTGGAACGCGGCGGCATGCTTGTCGGACTGATTGGTCTTTTTTTCATTGTGGGAGTGTTGGTCGATTTCCTGCCCCAAGGTTTCATGAGCGCTTCAATCGCACTTGTAATTGTTGGCGTTGTGCTATTGGGTGCTTCATTAGGCTACCTGGGGATCGTGATGGGACCCATCGAATTCATAACTTTAATCGGGAATGTATTGTCTTATTTGCGTATCGCAGCCATTGGTTTGGCTTCTGTATATCTGGCAAAGGTTGCCAATGAGATGGCCGGCATCAGCGGGAATATCATCGTCGGGGCAATTTTAGCCATTTTGATCCATACGTTAAACCTGGTACTGGGCATGTTCAGCCCCACCATCCACAGCTTGCGTCTTCATTATGTCGAATTCTTCCGTAAATTCTATGAAAGTGGTGGCAGGCTTTACGAACCGTTCAAGAGCCGTGCATAAAGGATCAAGGAGAATTATATGGACATCGATCTAACAGCAATTGGAACAGGACTTACAGCAATAGGTGCTGGACTGGCAATTGGACTGGCAGCTATTGGCACTGGTCTGGCACAGGGGCGGATCGGCTCAGCTGGTGCCGGTGTGATTGCCGAGAAACCGGAGGCACTGGGAACGATCATTTTGCTGATTGCCATTCCAGAAACCATGGTCATTTTGGGATTTGCAGTAGTAGCCATGTTGTTATTACTCGGCGACTAAGATGAGTCTACAGTCCATCCTTGAGAAGATTCGGGCTTCAGGGGATGCACAAATTTCGGAGATCGAAAATAACACCCGGTCTCGCATGAATGCCATACTCGCTCAGGCACAAATGGAAGCCCATCAGGTCGAAGGAGAAGCCAGGGAAGCAGCCAGTACCCCGGCGGTCGCGGAACGTGCACGGATATTGCACCGGGCGCGCTTGGAGTCCTTACGAATAATCGGCAATGTCAGGAAGGAACTGGTGGACATTGCAATTGCCCGCACAGGTGAACGCTTGTCATCCATGCGGATGGATCCCACCTATCCTGATGTATATCGCATGTTGTTGCATGAAGCACTTGCCGAACTGGTATCAAGTGGGACTGGTCAGGTTCAACTGGTGGCCGATCCGCGGGACAGGGAGTTGTTGGAACATATGCTTTCCGAACCAGGATTGAATCCATCTGTGAGTTATGAGTTGAACGGCTGGGGCGGCCTGATTGCAAAAAGCATGGATGGTCGGGTAGTTGTCATCAACACCTTTGAGTCGAGATTGGAACGGGCAACTGAATTTCTGCGATATCGCCTGGCTACTTTGTTTGGAGAAAAACATACAGAGATCGGTCAAGTTGAGGTAATTGCGCAACCATCAGGATAGGTCCCATGGCTGACTATGATTATGGCAATGCTCGGCTGCATGTTATGAAGTCCAGGTTGCTTTCCATTCGTGAGCTGGAAACATTGATGGAGGCTGGCAGTCTTCAGGGATTGATTGTGGCATTGAGCAAAACCATTTATCAGAAATCGGTCGAGGCCGCCCTGACGCGTGTTTCAGGCATAGAATGTGTAGATGAGGCACTGAGAACGGATCTTGTTGATACGGTTGGAAGGATAAAGGGATTTTATCAAGAAGAAGCTGGCAGGATGACCGCTCTTTTCCTGAAGGCCTATGATATCTACAATCTAAAAACAATTCTGCGTGGGCTCTCGAAGGCTGCACCCGCTGGTGAGATTCTTGCTGTCGTGCTGCCTGTTGGAGAGTTAAGCCAGAGCATGCTCCGGCAATTGACTCAATTAAACAATCCGCGGGAGGCTATTGACCTGCTGGCAAGCCTGGGGCTTTCGTATGCCAACCCGCTTCTCAATGTGCGGGTGGAAACTCCGGGGGCGGAAACATTTGAAATGGAACTGGCACTTGATAAATGGTATTTCGTAAGCGTGCATCAGACTTTGCAAAGTGAAGCGGGAGAAGGGAATTGGTTGTCTCGATCGCTGGCATTAGAAGTTGACCTGGCGAACGTGCTGACAGCATTGCGTTTTGCCCACTTTCCACGCGAGCGCGATCTCCTCCGTGAAAGGCTGGGCATCAATGATGTTGAGTACTTATTTGTAGGTCCGGGGAACATATCCTTCCAACAACTCTCCAGTGCTTGCAGGCAGGATACAGTTGCCGCTGCAATAGATGTCCTTTCCGGAACTTTCTTCGAACCGGCTTTACGTGGCGGACTGGAATTATATGCTCATTCAAATCGATTAAGTGATATTGAGAAACGATTGAGACATGACAGATTGGCATGGATGGCGGGGTTGATAAAAAAAGATCCACTGGGGATTGGGGTGATTCTTGGGTACATTGCCCTAAAAGTTAATGAAGTGGGCAATATCCGTTGGGTTGCACAGGGATTCAACCTAGGGTTAAAGGTGGATACCATTCGAGCAGACCTGGAGGTTGTGTTGTGAGTCAACTATATGTAATAACACGTCGTTCGCTTGTCCCAGGTTTTCAATTGGCTGGCGTGGACGCGCATGGCGTTGATGATGTGGATAGCGCACAGGAATTGATCGAAAAATGGATGATCACTGGTGAGGTTGGCCTGCTGGCAATTGACGATGGCCTGCTGGCTCATATGGACGAATTTTTTTTGAAAAAACTCGCTTTTTCTGAACACCTGCCCTTTCTGCCAATTCCGGGCGGGCAACCGCTTGGACCGGAAGCCCTGCAGCGACATCGCATCACGGCATTGATCCGTAAAGCGATCGGCTTCCATATCACCTTCAAAGGCAGTGATGAAAACGAGGGAAAGTGATCAACACTACCGCTAATATCGGCAAGGTGGTTCGCATCGCTGGACCTGTGGTCCGGGCAACCGGATTGACACAAGTCCGGTTGTATGATGTTGTACATGTTGGCGAATTGGGACTCATTGGTGAGGTGATTCGCCTATCCGAAGGCGTAACAACGATTCAAGTCTATGAGGATACATCTGGGGTTCGTGTGGGGGAACCTGTTCAAAGCACAAACCTTCCCTTGATTGCCCATCTTGGTCCCGGTTTGTTGGGACAGGTATATGATGGATTACAAAGACCACTTGAAATCCTAGCAGCTTCAAGCGGGGAATTCATACAGCGCGGAGTGCAGGCATCACCACTGCCGGAAGATATCCGCTGGCATTTCACTCCCAGGGTTACGCTTGGTGATATGGTGGGCGCGGGGGATATTTTGGGGACAATCCCTGAATCGCGAACAATCGAACATTGCATCATGGTTCCGCCTCAGGTGCGCGGATCAGTGGTCAGCATCCGTGAGGGTGAGTTCAATGTCCATGAAACGGTGACAGTTATCAGGTCCGAAGAAGAAGCGGGGCATAAGGATTTCGAGATCTCGCTTGTCCAGCGTTGGCCTGTCCGTCAGCCGCGTCCATCACAAACGCAGCTTGCACCACGAGACCCGCTTATTACCGGAACACGGATCATTGACACGTTTTTCCCAGTTGCAAAGGGTGGCTCGGCAATCATTCCGGGTGGCTTCGGGACCGGGAAAACGGTGACTGAACATAGCCTGGCACGCTGGGCGGATGCTGATGTGGTGGTCTATGTGGGATGCGGTGAGCGCGGCAACGAAATGACCGAGGTACTTGAGGAATTTCCAAAGTTGGAGGATCCTCGTACAGGTGCACCACTGATGGAACGCACAGTGTTGATTGCCAACACATCGAATATGCCAGTGGCGGCGCGTGAGGCCAGTATATACACAGGAATAACAATCGCGGAATATTATCGTGATATGGGTTACGATGTGCTTTTACTCGCCGATTCAACTTCACGATGGGGGGAGGCTTTGCGCGAGATCTCAGGGCGGCTGGAGGAAATGCCAGGTGAAGAAGGGTATCCTGCGTATCTCGCTGCGCGCCTGGCTGAGTTTTATGAACGTTCCGGCAGGATCATCTGTTTGGGGAATCATAACAGCCACGATACAGAAGGACGGATGGGTTCTGTCTCCGTAGTTGGGGCGGTATCCCCCCCAGGCGGCGATTTCTCGGAACCTGTAACCCAGAATTCAATGCGTGTGGCAAGCACCTTCTGGGCGTTGGATTACGATCTATCACGGCGCCGGCACTTTCCCGCCATCAATTGGACGAACAGTTATTCACTATATAACTTTCGCGACTGGTTCGAACGCAAGGTGGCTCCTGACTGGTATGAGTTAGCCAGGAAAGCCTTGGCTCTTCTCCAACGCGAAGTGGAATTGCTTGAAATTGTTAAACTGGTGGGCCCTGATGCGCTGGCAGAACCAGAGCGTGCCATACTTGCCATTGCCCGCATGTTGCGTGAGGATTTTCTTCAACAATCCGCTTATCGCGGCGTGGATCGCTATTGCCCAGTTCACAAGGCTTACTGGATGCTCAAAACAATCATGGATTTTTATCACCGTACCCAGATTGCCCTTGAGATGAAGGTGCCTTTGGAACGCGTGATTGCCTTGCCCGTTGTATCTGATATTGCCCGCATGAAAGAATGCCAGCTCGAGGAGGCTGAAAAGGAAATTCGTACCATCATGGATCGAGTGCAGTTCAGTTTTGCAGAATTGGGAGTTGTGTGACATGCTAAAGACAATGCCTCATCCCCGTCTCTTAGCCACCGAATATCGCACCGTCTCCCAGATCAGGGGTCCGCTGATCTTTATTGAACGCATTGCGAATGTTGCCTACAACGAGATCGTAGAAGTCATCGGACCGGATGGCGATGTGCGATTGGGACAGGTTTTGGAGGTGGACCAGAAACACTGCATGGTACGAATCTTTATCGGGACCTCCGGACTGGATCTCGAACGGACACGTGTTCGCTTCACCGGAGATGTAGCCCGCCTCGGTGTCTCACTCTCGATGTTGGGGCGTGTGTTGAATGGGGCTGGCCAACCCATTGACGGCGGGCCACCCATTATTCCTGAACGATCGCTTGACATCAACGGCCTGCCGATCAATCCCTCGGTGCGTACCCATCCCAGTGAGTTCATCCAAACGGGTGTTTCAGCGATTGACGGACTCAACACCCTGACCCGTGGTCAAAAACTCCCGATCTTTTCAGGGGCTGGTCTGCCTGCCAATGAACTTGCGGCGCAGATCGCATCGCAGGCGCGGGTGGTTGGAGGAGAGCGGGAAAACAAGGAAAAGGGGAGTGAACCATTTGCCGTGGTCTTCGCCGCGATCGGTATTACACAACGTGAGACTTCCTTCTTCATGGACCAGTTCCGTGCCAGTGATGCAATGGATCGTACAGTTTTGTTCATCAACCATGCGGATGATCCATCCATTGAACGCCTTCTGACACCGCGTGCAGCACTGACTGCCGCAGAGTACCTTGCCTATACACACCATCGTCACGTGCTGGCCATCCTGACTGACATGACCAACTACTGTGAGGCTTTGCGTGAAATCTCCGCGGCCAGTGAGGAGGTGCCAGGTCGGCGCGGTTATCCGGGGTATATGTACTCGGACCTCGCAAGTCTGTATGAGCGCTCAGGTCGTATGCGTGGCAATCCCGGCTCGGTTACCCAGTTGGTGATCCTTACCATGCCGGATGATGACATCACCCATCCGATCCCTGATCTGACCGGCTATATTACCGAAGGTCAACTCGTTTTAAGCCGGGAACTGCATCGAAAGGGCATTTACCCCCCAATCGATGTCTTGCCGTCCCTCTCACGCCTGATGAATGAGGGGATCGGGACAGGCAAGACCCGTCCAGATCATCGCTCCGTTGCCGATCAACTCTATGCACTCTATGCCGAAGGCCGTGACCTGCGGCGACTGGTTGCGATCATTGGCGAAGCTGCTTTATCCATCGAGGATCGTCGCGTACTGGATTTTGCCAAACGATTTGAAGAAAAATTTATCGGACAGGGAATGATCAACCGTGAGGTTGGTGAAACATTAAGCCAGGCTTGGGAATTACTATCGCCCATGCCAGTTGAATTGCTCAAGCGTATACCGAGAGAATTTATTGAGCAATATCACAAGCACGAGAAGCAAACAATATGAGTAATGTTTCAGTCACCCGCATGGAACTTCTGGCTCGCAAAGCGCAGATTACACTGGCGAGTCAGGGACGTGATTTGCTGGAGCAAAAGCGTACCGCTTTAATGAAGGAGTTTATGCGGACCGCGGATACTGCCATGGAACGCTCGGATGCCCTTCAATTTGCCGCTGCCAATGCCAGCCAAACACTTGCAAGGGCAGAGACAATGGCTGGCGCAGAGTCCGTTCGGTCAGCGGCGCTTGCAACGCGCGGCGGATTCAGTCTTGAGGTCACGACCAGCAGCGTGATGGGGGTACGAGTCCCTCATATTGAGCAGAAGAGCGCCTCCCGTTCATTTTTGGAGCGCGGATACTCAATCGTTGGCACATCCACCAGCATTGACGAAACAGCCTCCGCTTTCGAGCGGGAGATCGAAGCCATTATCCAGCTGGCTGAGACGGAACTACGACTCACGCGCCTGGGTGATGAGATTCAGCGTACATCCCGTCGTCTGAACGCGCTCGATCATTTCCTGATCCCGCGCCTCGAAGCCGAGCGGGACTTCATTCAAATGTCACTCGACGAACGTGAACGCGCCGATCATTTTAGGCTTAAGTTGGTGAAACATTCCCTGGAACGCAGGCGAGGAGTAGACGAACCCAGACAAGGAGATGAACATGGCTACCAATAAGGACGATAGTCAACCGCTTATGGAGGATATGCACGCCGTTCTTGAAAAATCCCTCATTGAAGCCTACCTGATGGGCAAGGGATATACCATGGAAAAATTGAAGAAACTGCCCAAGGCGGAAGCCAAGAAACTGATGACAGAGGCTTCGATCTATGCCTCTGGCAAACTTGCTGAGCTGGAGGAAAGGGCTCACTTTATGGAGGAGTTACACGACGCGTATAACACCGAACAATAAATCACTCTGCTGGAGGAAATCGCTCAGACTCCGCCCAAGCCTGTTTCGATAAGCCCAGCCATTTATCCACGCTGGAAGCGTTATTGGTTGTATTGCAACAGACTGACGACCAACCTAATCGCTACTTCTCCTGGTAGTGGATCTCGTTTGTCAACCTGACTCTCGATTCAACTTCTGCCAGTTTCAGGGAGGCGAATTTACATGCCTCGATCAAAATTTTTTTAGCTTCCATCTCCGGCAATTGGCATAAACCTTTGATCGAGGAGAATCCCTTGGATTGCAGATATTCCTCAATGAACATCGATTCCAGATGCGTTTCGGGTCCTTCGTAAATTCTGACATCTTTTTCCGGTTTTGGATTTCTCATAATACACCTCCTGTTAAGCCAATTCCAATTGAGGCTCGTTCCAGTCCTTGTGCGAGGATTGTGGCAGGGAGCCTTTGCGTGTGTAATCCGGCAGGATGATGGGTGAACCAGCATCTTCCATTAATCCACACTCGATCCGCGTGCGCATCCATGCTGTGACATGTGCCAGCGTCAATTCGGCAGGCTGGACAGTGCCGGTCCATGCAGCTGCAGAAACGCCAGCGCGGCGGCCAAACACACACACATCCAACAGACTGTTCCCCATCAAACGGTTCCGCCCATGAATGCCTCCCGCGGCTTCCCCAGCGATAAACAAGCCGGGGATCGCAGTGCTGGCATCCGGCTGAATTTCGATACCGCCATTCTGATAATGCAGGGTGGGATACACAAGGATGGGTTCGGTTGTCATGTCGATCCCGAAGCGTTTGTACTGACGCACCATGGCAGGAAGTTCTCGGGCAATTGTGCCCGGTCCCTTGAGAAGGTCAATCAGAGGCGAATCGAGCCAAACGCCTGTCTGCCTGGTGGGTGTCACTACACCTCTCTTCTTTTCCCGGCACTCACGGATGAAAGCAGCCGCTTCCACATCCCTCGTTTCAAGCGGATAAATGAACTGCTCACCATCCACGTTGCATACTTGTGCTCCCAATCCGCGCACTTTCTCTGTTACCAACTGCCCAAGGATCTGTTCAGGAAACGCTGCGCCCGTGGGGTGATATTGCATCGTGTCGATGAATGCCAGTTTTGCCCCCACACGGTACGCGAGCACCAGACCATCGCCTGTCGCACCATAATGGTTCGTTGTCGGGAACCCCTGATAATGCAAGCGTCCACTCCCACCGGTGGCGATCACAACCGCCTTGGCACGGATGACCATAAGTTGAGATGTGTCGAGATCCTTGACCACAGCTCCTGCTGCTTGACCCTTTTCATCCAGAATCAACTCAATGACCGGACGAAATTCCCATACCTGTATTGAAGGGCGTTCTGCCAGGCGCGAACGGACTTCATCCCGGAGTGTCCGCATGATCTCGGCACCGGTGTAGTCACGCGCAGCATGCATGCGTTTGCGACTTGTTCCCCCTCCGTGAATGGTACGCATCGTGCCGTCTGGTTCTTTATCAAACATGACACCCAAGGATTCCAGCCAGGCGATCACTTTCGGGGCATCCATGACGAGCGCTTCCACAAGGTCCGGGTGGCTGGTGAATCCACCCCCACCCATCACATCCAGGTAGTGTTGAGGCGACGAATCGTTCTCCTTGTCTGCAGCCTGAATGCCACCTTGTGCCATCATGGTATTGGCATCGCCAAATCGCAACTTGGTACAGATCAACGCATTCGCCCCATGTTCCTGGGCAAGGAGTGCCGCGCTGGCTCCCGCACCTCCACCCCCAATCACCAGCACATCACAATTCGCAGCGGGTTCCTGCTTCAAAATGCCATCCAGGTCATATCCTTCGTGTTCGAGAATGGATGGCGCTTCCAGCACATCAGCCAGTTCACGAGGAGTTCGATCCCCTTTGTTGGGACCAATTTGGATCTCTCGAAAGGCATCCAGGATGTAATCGGGATGGAAGGTGTGCAGGATAGTCTCCCGTTCGTGGGGTTCAAGGCGCGGATAAATCTCCTTCAGCCGCCGCAAACGGGTCTCCTTGACCCTCTCCAAAGATGTTCTCATTTCGGCAGGATAGCTCATGGTTAACTCCTTTGGCTGTTCTCTGAGACCAGCCAGGGTAATGGCTGGTTCGGATCGCCTGGGCGATAATTCAAATCCCGTTGAATTCGATGACTCAATGTAGTGATAATGGGTGTGAGCGACACCCCATGTTCACAGAATTCCTGGCACATACCGCAGCCTGAACATGTGGCAAGCCAGCGGCCTACACCCACAAGTTCGGCCAAAAGGGGGCGTGTTCGGTGCTGTGTATCCTTGACACCCAACATGCCGGTGAGTTCGCCTTCGTAAAGTGGACAGGCATCCAGACAATCTGCACAAAGGGTGCAGCGTGCAAATAACGCCATGACCCCGTTCAAATCGTCCAACTGCCAAGCCTGTTTATGGATCAGGTTGGTCCGTAACATGGCGCGCTTGTCAATCAGTTTCCCAACCATTAATTCGCGATGAACCACTTCGATTTCTGCTGCCTCACCATCCGTAATATCAGCCAGTTTCAGGTTTTCATCCATTTCCTCATCGGAAGCAATCACCAGCAAATATCCTTGTGGAACAGTGCCAATGGCACCGATCACCACATCCGCACCAAGCGGGGCGGGTGAATCACACATCTGGCAGGCGGTTCGCGCTTGATAGGGAATGTAACTGTCATAGTTGCCATAGGTCAGTGCAACCTTGATCATTTCCGCATCATCCTGATGTTGTTCCACGTGGCGTGCGTATTCAGCCGGCAAGAATGTACCAGGGCAATCCACACTGAACACCACGAGGCGTTCATGATGATTACCGTTGGACTCAGGGATGTAATGAACGCGGTTTCTTTTTTTCAATTCCACCAGGGCACGCAGTTCACACGGACGCAGCATCACTGCCAGATGACTGCGTGGATGATCCCTGACGAATGTTTCCACCATCGACGCGGCATTGCTGAGCATTACGGGCGCAAAAGGATTCACTTCAGATAAGCCATCGGGATGTTCGATTACCTTGGCGATAACGCCTGCGTGATTAGGCAGTTCCACCGGCGCGAGCATTGCATCCAATTCCACGCGCAACCACCAGGCAGAAAGGAAATTTCGCAGGGTTTGGATGGCGTCCCCATTCTGAAGGTGCAGGATGTGATTTACGTTCATGGTTAACCTCCATCGACCGTTGACAATAATTCGGTCGAGATCGTGGCATATGCATAATTCTTTCCGAGTTCGAGTGCTTCCATTGGAATGACGCTCTCAACATAACGATGCAGATCGATCTCCGGTGAAGGTCCGGGCCCTCCATACACCATGGTCATCATGTCGGTTGCATGGGATATCAATTCACTGGCTGCCAAACGCACTTCAGCGACAGATGAACGCAAAGCACCTTGTTTATCCGCAAGCCATGCAGTGTGATATACCAGCCAGCGAGTGCTGTCAATTTGCACCTTCATTTCTGCCAGCATGCGCTGAACGGATGGGCGTTCCTTGAGCAGGGCACCAAGCGCGGTCCAGCTGTTTGCATAGGCGATGGACATCTCCATCAAGCGTGTCGCGATGCCAACATACCGCGCTCCCATGCGGATGCCCGCCCCCAGTGCAATATCTGTGCCAAGGCTCAAGGCTTGACCAGCTTTTCCCAGCAGGGAACAGCTATCAGCCCGGCAATGATCGAGATGTAGAATCACCTTCCCGTTTTGTACGATTCGGACCCCGCTCTGAGTTGGTTCCAACAGAAAGGCACTGATTCCCTCTGGAGCCTTTGCCAGCACGATCAAAAAATCTTTAGCCATTGGCGTAGTGGCCAGACTCTTCTCACCATCCAAAATAAAGGATTGATCTTCTGGCGTGGCAGTTGTTTTCCAGTCTGCCGGCAGGGAAGCAACGGGCTCCCGTATTGCGAGCAGTGCATGCCGTTCACCAGCCAGTACGGGCTCCAGGAACTTCTTGATCTGCTCACCCTGACAGGCATACAACAACGGTGAGGTTTCACCGAGATCGATAGGCAGGAATGTCCTTCCGAGTTCCTCTTCCAGCAGGCATGCAGCGACCAGGTCCAGTCCGCCACCGCCATGTTTCTCAGGGACGGTGATGCCCCACAAGCCCATCTGCTCAATGACGGTGTGCAAACGCGCCTGCTCCTTATCATCCAAACCGCCTGCAGAGAAATATTTCATCTCCAGCGGTTTGGCTTCGTCTTCCACGAAACGATGCAGCATATCCCGCAGCATCAAGGTATCTGACGAGAATTCAAAATCCATGGATTACTCTTCGATCTGCCTTGCGGCATATTGTTTCTTAAGTTCATCGATAGATTCTGCTTTGAGAGCACCAATCTCCTGACGAAATGATCCACCTTCGATCTCGTTCAAACGGCGCTGCAGATGTTCTGCATGCGGTGCAAGGTATTTTCCATAGATACGCCTTGCCAGCAGGGACACATTTGGTGGGACAAGTTCTGCAGGACAACGGGCTACACACAAGCCACAAGCAATGCAATCAAATGAAATTTCCGCCGCGGCTGCCACATCACCGCGTATGATCGCCGACATGTAATCCAACACATCAATTTCCTGCGGGCAGGCTTTGGTGCAGGTATTACACCCGAAGCACCGTAAAACTTCGGGATACAAATCAAGCAGCGTTTCCCCTTTTGGTTGGAGTGTCTCGAGATGATAGATGGGGCGTTGCGCAGGGAAGAACGGAATCTGTCCAAGTGTCATGCCCGGCTTGATGACGGTTTGGCAGGCAAGCGCATAGTACAACTTGTGATCATTGGGCAGGCGATACACGGTCCCGCATGCGCCACAGAAACCGCCGCGGCATCCAACGCCGCGGGTCAAATGAAATCCCGACCATTCAATGGCTTTCAGAATGGTCAACCCTTCAGGCACTTCGTAGCGTTGTCCGAGAATGAAAATCTCAATCATGGATTCTCCAATCAGTTCGAGCTCAACAACAGATCGAGCGTAAATACTTCTTCCGTGACTGCCTTTGCCAGCAATTCAGCCATGCCTTCAGCGAGATGGGTTTGCACAAGATAATGTTTGATGGTTGCATCCACCTGCGGGCATGCCAGGGCACAATTCCCACAACGGTCGCAGTCCTCTGCCACCAAGGTTTCCAAAGCCATCGAACTGCGGACATCAGATCTCTGCCTACGCTTCGTATCTCGTGCCAGCACAGGGCAGGCATCCATGCACAAACCACAGCCCAGACAGGCCTTCGAACCGACGATGTCATCGCTCACTTTAAGCATATGCGCCGGTCCCATGCCTGAACTCATCAAACGGCAACGCGCCACCGGGGGACGAGGTTGTGAAAAGATCACCTTCAATATATGTTGAACTTTGATCGGATCGGTCTGAAAGCGCGTGGGCATCCTGCCTCCTTCTTTGCTTTAGGCAGCTACCATTTCATGATTCAGAGTCCGGCTGATGCGGCTCATGATGGCGGACAATGGAAGCTCTTTCGGACATACCTGTTCGCACATACCGCATTCGGCGCAGGACATCAGCCAGTTTCTTGCCGTCTCGCGTGAAATCACGCCGTGATCTATGGCAGAGATTATTTCCTCGGGATGAACCGGACATGCCTCAATACATTTTTTGCAAGGTTGACATTCCAGAAGGAGACTCGTTAGCTCATCAAGGTTTGTAGGAATGTGGGGAAAAAGCTCGAGAAAATTATGTTCTCGAATGTGTCTGCGCCGTTCCTCGATGTTTTTGACCATTCGGTCATGTTGTGTCAAAAGTTCTTCTGTTGCAGGACCATTGGTGATCTTGTTCAACTCCAGTTTCTGGGCAACAGAATCATCCTTTGTAAAAACAAGCATGGTTTCCTTTACTTGTAATCCAAGCAGTTCAATACATAGATCGAAAATAACGGGCTCTGGTCTGGAGCACATCTGGCAGGCGGACCGGAAGCGATAGGGGGCTATCCCACCCTGACGTGCATTCCTCAATCCTTCCCGGGTCACCTTCTCTACACTGCCGGCTTTTTCCACACGCCAATCAAAATCATGCACGGGAAAACAGGAAATACATTCCACGCCAATGATCAACCAGTTCTGAATGTCCAAGTGTTCGCGTTTGATGAGTTCCTCAAGCGCACGGATCTCACAGGCACGCAACACTGCCGCTCTGCGTGCAGTCGAAGGTTGAGCTGCCAGGTCTGCGACCAGTTTGCCGGCATTTTCATACATCAGCGGTACGAATGGGTCAGCATATACCAAACGCCTGGGATCCTCGATCGACATCGCTCTGGCAGTTTTGCCCCCCCCTTGATAAACGGGAATAACCATGCTTTCCAGCCCGGCGGCGTTCCAGATCTGTTGCAGAAGCCGCCTGGTGGAGTTCAAAGGGTCGTTATTCGTATTTAGCATCCAGGTTGTCATCTTGCACCTTCCTGTTGTCAAGGAGTTACATTTCTCCATTTAAATCGTACAACGGTGCGTTCCACTGGCAATCCACCGTACATCCGAGATAAGTAGTATGGATGCCTGATTTCATAATCAAACATACCTGATTGATTCATGCCGCCCCAATCTCAACGGGGAGGCTGATCCTGTTCCAGACGGTTAATGCCTCTACCTGTGCCATGATCTGCTCGAACGTGGATTGGTGGACCATGATCGCCTTCGACGGACAAGCCAGTGCGCACGATCCGCAGCCCTGACATAACGCCGCGTTGACGGTCATTTTTCCGCGCACGGGATGAAGCGATAGTGCCGAGAAACTGCACACGCTTTCACATTGACCACAACCCGCGCATAATTCTTCATCGACAAAAGCGGTCGCCGCGTCGACTTGAACCTGCCCCAGCATCAATGGGATCATCGCAGCTGATGCCGCTGCCCGCGCTTGTGAGATCGAATCGGCAATATCCTTCGGAGATTGGCAACAACCTGCGAGAAAAACACCTGCCATCGAAGTATCCACGGGGCGTAGTTTTGGATGTGCTTCCATGAAGAATCCGTCACCCGAGCGTGAGAGTTTGAATAGCTGTGCCACCGCCTCGCTGTCGGCGCGCGGCTTCATGCCAACTGCCAGCACCACCAAATCTGCTTCGACTTCGACTTGCTCTCCAAGCAAAGTATCTTCCGCACGGACGACAACTCTCTCACCGCGTTTGAGGATCTCCGATGGATTCCCGCGCCGATACATGACACCATCTTCGCGCGCCTGATCGTAGAATTCCTCAAAGCCTTTGCCGAACGCGCGCACATCCATGTAAAAGACAGTCACATTAGCATTGGGGAACTGTTCGCACACCAGACGCGCCTGTTTGGCAGTAACCATGCAGCATACGCGCGAACAGTATGGATTGGTTTGTGGCTTGCCCTCCCCACAGCCGATTGCTTGATCGCGCGAGCCGACACACTGGATGAAAACGATGGATTTTGGATTTGCGATTGACGATTGACCATTGAAGGTCTGCTCAAATTCTAGAGTCGTCATCACTTGCGGATATTTGCCATACCCTAGTTCAGGTTTGAGGTGTGGATCAAAAGTCTCAAAGCCAGTGGCAACGATGATTGCACCCGCTGGGATAGTAGTTGTCACTTCGTTATGCTTGACCTTGACACTGAAATTGCCCACATATCCGCTGACGTCCATCACTTCTGATTCGGTCATCAAACGAATGTGCGGATGATTGCTGACGCGGTCCATTAATTCATGCACCAGTAAACCAGCAGGTTCGAGCGTCGGGAAGGTTTTGTAAAACTGCGCGGCATGTCCGCCGAGTTGAGCCGCATGTTCGATGATGGTCACGTCAAACCCCGCGTCCGCCAAATCCAGGGCTGACTGCATACCTGAAATCCCTCCCCCGACAATCAATGCTGACGGCGTGATGGGCACTTGCCGAGTTTGCAGCGGTTCAAGGCGTGATGCTTTAGCAACAGCGGATTCCACCAACTGCATTGCCTTTTCTGTTGTCATCATCCCAGCGGGGTGAACCCAGGAGCACTGCTCACGGATATTCGCCATATCCAGACAATATGGATTCAATTCTGCTTCGGCAATCGTCGCACGGAAGGTTGGCTCGTGCATCCGCGGCGAACAGGAAGCAACCACCACACGGTTCAGGTTATGTTCGGCAATGTCGTTCTTGATCAGCGCCTGACCTGGGTCAGAACACATGTAGGTATAGTTGCGCGCGATCACCACGTTGGGCAAATGTTCAGCGTAATCTGTTACTGCGTTCACATCCACCGTCGCCGCAATGTTGATTCCGCAGTGGCAGACATACACACCGACTCTTGGAGAATTTGTCATAAGGTTTTTCTCCGTAATTCAAAAGATCTGACAGGTTTCCATAGAACTTTGATCAACCAGCGTGACTTTGATTCACAGAACCTGAATCGATTCGCTGCACCGGAAAACCTGTCAGGTCTGCAAAAGCTCACAACGCCTGTGCCGCGATCTCGGCAATATCCAGCACGCGGATCTTTTCCTCTGCGTTCAAATGCTTGACTGCTTCATCGAGCGTGAGCAGGCAGAACGGGCAAGCCGTGGCAAGGACTTCCGCACCCGTGTCGAGCGCCTCTTTGACGCGTAACTGTGCCAGTCGTGTGGCGGGATTCGTTCCTTCCAGCCACATGCGCCCGCCTCCTCCTTCACAACACAGACTCGTTTCGCGCGAGCGATCCATCTCGATCAACTCGACGCCTGGCACATGATTCAACACATTGCGCGGCTCATCGAAGATTCCATTGTGCTTGCCGAGATAACACGGGTCGTGATACGTCACCTTTTTGGGGAACGAGCCGTTGAATTTCAAGCGATCTTCTTTCAATAAGCCCGCAAGGATTTGGGTGTAATGCTGCACTTGCGTATCGAATTTTTCACCAGGCTCGACGGTGTGATAATCATTCTTGAACACGTTGAAGCAATGAGGTGAGATGGTGAACATTTTCTGCACATTCAATTCCTTGAACATCTCGATGTTCTCTTCCACCATTGCTTCGAACAAGCCAGCCTCACCCAGGCGGCGCACTTCACTTGCACAGCAGTTTTCATCGTTGCCGAGAATCCCAATGTCCAAACCAGCGGATTGCAGTAATTGCACGAGCGAGTGAGCAACCTTTTGTCCGCGCGGATCATAGGATGGCGTACAGCCCGCGTAGAACAAATACTCTGCAGGGGTTTCCGCGAATGCCTTCAAATTCAAATCCTTTGCCCACAAGCCGCGATCTTCCCGCGGCAGTTTCAGAGGATTGCCGTTTCTGAACGTACTTTCCAGGGCAGTCTTCACATTGGGATGGATCCTTCCCTTTTCGACAATGGCGCTGCGCATGGCTATGATCGCGTCCATCGGGTTGACCTGTTTGGGGCAACGGCTGTAACATGTTGAGCATGTGGTGCAATCCCACAACTCCTCGCGTCCATCAAGCACGAAACCATTGCCCGCAGTCAACACTCTGTAAATGATCATGCGCGGGTTGAGTTTGGTCTTCATCGCCATCGGGCATCCGCCTGTACATTTTCCACATTGGATGCAGGCGAACAATCCGCGTTCTTTTGCAAATGATCGGCTATCGATTTGAAGCATGTTACGCTCCTTCTGGCACGCCAAAGTCTTCGCGAAGCATCCCTGTGGGTTCAGGCTTCGGCTCGGTGACTTGGAACCCTGGTACCGAATTTTTTCTCAACAGAATCATCGCGGCAGATGCCGCCGCTTTGGCATGAGCGACCGTGTCTGGGATGTCTTTCGGTCCCTGACAGCAGCCCGCAAGGAACATGCCTGGGATGTTGCTTTCCACCGTCCGCAGTTTGGGATGCCCTTCCTGGAAGTAGCCATCGGCTCCTTGTTCAAGATGCAGGATGCGGGTCAGGTCGGACGCGTCTGCTCTGGGGGTTAGTCCCACTGCCAGAACGACGAGATCAGACTCGACCTCCACCTGCTCGCCGAGCAAGGTGTCCTCTGCGCGTACGAGGACTTTATCTCCGCGCTTGATGATCTCTGATGGATTGCCGCGCCGATAGAGAATGCCCTCCTTGCGGACGCGGTCATAAAACTCCTCAAAGCCTTTGCCGAACGCGCGGACATCCATGTAAAAGACGGTAATCTCCGCACCAGGCAGACGGTCATGCGCGAGATGCGCCTGCTTGGCAACCGCCATGCAGCACACGCGCGAGCAGTTGGGCAAATTTAACGTGCGGTCACGCGAACCAACACATTGAATGAATGTGACCTTTTTGGGTTGATGACCATTGAGCGAAATCTTTCCCGCGGTTGGACCTGATGCGGATGCGAGTCGCTCGAACTCCAGCGATGTAATCACCTGCGGATATTTGCCATATCCGAGTTCAGGTTTGCGGCGCGGGTCGAAGACATCGAAACCAGTGGCGACGAGAATCGTGTCCACATCCACATCCATGCGCTTGGGTTTGTCGTCGTGGATGATGGCTCCGCGCGTGCAGGCAGTGAGGCATTGATTACATTCCGAGCAAACCGCGCAATCCAAACAACGCTGAGCTTCGGCAATGGCTTGTTCTTGAGTCAAACCAAGTTCCACTTCCTTGAAACCGTTGAGACGCTTCGCGACGGGAAGTTCATTCATGCGTTCGCGCGGTGCACGTTTGACGGGTGAAGTTGGGACTACTTGAATATCTTTTGCTTTAGGATATTCCTTCATGCGACCTTCGCGCAAATCCAGTCCGCGCAAATAACGGTGAATGGACTCTGCAGCTTGGATGCCAGCGCCAACTGCCTCCACGACAGATGCGGGACCGATAACCGCGTCGCCGCCAGCAAAGACTCCTTTGATGGATGTTTCGAGCGTGAGCGGGTCAACGATGACTCTGTCCCATTTTGTTTCCACGCCAAAACCCGTGCTTTCAACAGTTTGACCGATGGCGGCAATAACCGTATCCACGTCGAGAACATATTCCGAGCCCGGGATCGGAACAGGGCGGCGGCGCCCGCTTGAGTCAGGTTCACCCAACTCCATGCGGATACATTCAATGCCAACGACCTGCCCGTTTTTTTCAACTACTTTTGTCGGCGCAGATAAGAATGTCAGCTTCACGCCTTCTTCTTCTGCAGACGCGACTTCCCACGCGGCGGCGGGCATTTCTACCCGCGAGCGGCGATAGACGAGTTGAACTTCAGAACCAAGCCGCAAAGCGCAGCGCGCCGCGTCAATGGCGGAGTTGCCGCCGCCAATCACTGCCACGCGTTTGCCGATCCTTGCTTCATGTCCCATGTTGAGATGGCGCAGGAACGGCACCGCTTGGAAGACGCCTCGCATATCTTCACCTGGTACACCGAGTCGAGAACTTCCATGCGCACCAATCCCCATGAAGACTGCTTGATATTCTTTTTGCAAATCCTCAAGTGCAGGTCCGCCATCACGTCCGATGGGCGTGTTCATTTTCAGGTCAACACCAAGTGCGGTGATATGTTCAATTTCATGAGTTAGAACATCGCGCGGCAGGCGATATTCAGGAATACCAGCGGCGAGCATTCCTCCTGGTTCGGGCAACGCGTCGAAGACGGTCACTTTGTAGCCGCGCAGGATCAAGTTATAGGCAGCAGTCAAGCCTGCGGGACCCGCACCGATCACAGCGACGCGTTCTCCATATTTAATGGAAGCAGGCTCAGGCTTGGGATGATCCGCACCCATATCATAGGCAAAGCGCTTCAGTGCACAGATCGAAATCGGCTCATCCCAATCCGCGCGTTTGCATTCCGTTTCACAGGGATGATAGCAAACGCGACCAAGGGTTCCAACGAACGGCACACCTGCGTCGAGCACGCGTTGATAGGCCTCATGGAATTTTCCTTCCGCTATCAGCGCGATGTATCCCTGCACGGGAATGTGCGCAGGACAGGTGACCCTGCAGGGCGAAGTTTTCTTCTCGATGACAAATGCAGCAGGAACGGCTTGCGGAAAAACACGATAGATGGCTTTGTGGGTATCAAGCCCTGCGTTGAAGGTGTTGGTGATGACGACAGGACACACATCCGCGCAAAGTCCACAGCCTGTGCAGATTGTTTCGTCCACGTAACGCGGCGCGCGTTCGAGCGTCACGTGAAAATCGCCAGCCTGTCCCTGCACCTCTTTGACCTGCGTGCAAGTCAACAACGTGATGTTGGGATTGCGCGGCACATCCGCCATCTTGGGCGTGAGAATGCACGACGAGCAATCGAGGGTGGGAAACGTTTTATCGAGTTGCGCCATGCGCCCGCCAATGCTTGGCGATTTTTCGACCAGATACACTTGGAAGCCCGCGTCGGCGATATCAAGCGCGGCTTGAATCCCTGCAATGCCCGCGCCAATCACCAGCGCAGCATGTCGACCGTTGGCATTTTTGTGCTCGCTCATTTCTCCTCGCCAATCTCCGTCCACTCGTCAGGATGGAACGTGATAAGCGGCAAGGGTTCAGCCACATCGTGTCCAGGTTCATATTCAAACGCGGCTTGAACCTTTTCACCCACCGCGGAGAAAATGCTGCCCACGGGAATATTCGCGGGGCATGCCGAGGTGCACATGCCGCAACTCACGCACGATGCGCTCATATGATTCATGCGCGTCAACTGGAACAGCAGTGTATCGCCCAACATCCGCGTCGCTCCCTTGCGGTGCGCGGCGTTGAGATAATACTCAGGCTCGTGGTCGAAGGCGGCGGTCTTGAATAAACAGGTCTTGCAATAGCAGATCGGACAGGCGGTCATGCAGTTATGGCAACGCACGCACGACGCGAACAATCCCGCGACTCCGCCGTTGGAGTTCATCTTCGCGCGGATGGATGTCAGCTCGGTCTCCCTTACCCTTTGCCTGATTTCGATCAATCTGGCTGTTGCCACGCTGGAACTTTCCACGCTCCACGCTTCACCCTGAACTGCCTCCGTCAAATGAAGTTTCCCTGTAATTTCATCTTTGACCGTCAACGGCAGGACGACAGTTGTATCTGCACCAAAAAGATGGATATGAATATCCGCATTCTCCGGCGCGGGATGAACGCACATTTGACATGCGGTACGCAATTCGATTCCTTTGATGCTGGGTTCACGTCCCTCCACTGCAGCTGTGAGATATTCTGTCAAATTGGCGGCGCAATTCCCTTCACTTTCAAGATCCATAAATTCATCCGATTCATAAGTGCCAGGGCAATCCATGCCGATGAGCATTACGTCATCGAGACTGGCTTGTTGAAGTTTGACCAACTCCACCAATGCACGAATTTCGCAAGAGCGCAGCACCACTCCAAGTTTTGTTGGCGAGTGTTTACCAGTCAAAGCGGAGACAGCCCGGGCAGTGTTAATGGGCATGAGCGGCATGAGCGGATTGGCGGAATCCAGCATTGTAGAATTCGTGACAAGCGCAGGTGACACGCTCCCGCCGTTATGCAACGGGACAAGAAGCGCATCAATGACTTTTTCATCCAGCAACTGCTTCAAGAATCCACGCAGCGCGGCAAGTACATCGTGATTTTCAACGGGAATGATAGTGTTCATTGGCGCTCCTTTAAACTGCCCACGCAACTCTCATCGGACTGGGTCCCATTTCCCTCAAGGCAGCCACCATCTCGGTGATCGTCTCTGCAAAGCGTTGACCTTCGCTGGCGCTGATCCATCTCAGCCAGATACGGTTGTCCTCCAAGCCAGTGGATTTGAGAATCTCGCGCATGGCAACATAGCGGCGACGTGTCTTGTAGTTGCCTGTCTGGTAATGACAATCGCCAGGGTGACAGCCACCGATCAACACACCGTCCGCGCCATCAATCAATGGCTTCAATACGTACACAGGGTCAACCGCGCCGCTGCACATCATCCGCACCACACGCACATTCGGCGGATATTGCAGGCGCGACGTGCCAGCCAGGTCCGCGCCGGTGTAGGTGCACCAATTACATAAAAAGGCGACAATGCGGGGCTCATAATCGTTTGTCATGGGTTACCTCTTCTCGCAAGTAAATGGTAATTACCAATTACTATTTACCAATCACTTCACTGCCACATCCAACATTCCAAGAACTTCATCCAATGTAAAGCCTTTTTGCTGGCAGGCTTTATTGGGACAAGCCGCCACACACGCGCCGCATCCCTGACACAATACCTCGATCACTTCGGCGTGATCCATGCCTGGCTCCAGACGGCGCGCGCCATAAGGGCAAATTTCCACACACAGGCCACACGCCGCGCATAGCTTGGGATTGACGCTGGCGACAATCGGCGTGGATTCCAACTGCGGTCGCGCAAGCAACGCCACCGCGCGGACCGCCGCGGCTTGTGCCTGTGCGATCGTCTCTTCGATGGCGCGCGGGGAATGTGCCAGCCCCGCGAGGAAGATTCCTTCCGCGGCAAAATCCACAGGGCGGAGTTTGACATGCGCTTCGAGGAAGAATCCATCCGCGTTGAGCGGGACTTTGAGCAACTGCGCAAGCGTGGAGTTGGTCGGCTCAGGTTCAATGCCCGCACTGAGTACCAGCCAATCAGGTTCAAATGTGATGGTTTGATTCTCTGGCTGTACGGCAACATGGACTTTCAGCTGATTATTCTCAATCGCAACTTTGGGTTTGTTCAACTCGCTGTATTCCAGGAAGATAACTCCCGCCTTGCGTGCATCGCGGTAGAGATGCTCGCGGAAACCGTAACTGCGCAGGTCACGGTAAAGGACAATCACCTGTGTCTCGGGAGACTGCTTCTTGATGACAAGTGAATTCTTCAAGGCCTGCGTACAACACACTCGCGAGCAGTATGGATGTTTTTCATCGCGCGAGCCGACACATTGAATCATCAGAACGGACTTGAGATTAGAGATTAGGGATTGGTTATTAGTGAGTCGCTCTTCAAGGTCTTTCTGCGTGAGGATGTTTGGATGTTTGCCGTATTCGTATTCGATCGGAGTCGTGCCGCGCGCGCCAGTGGCAACGACGATTGCGCCGTGTGTTAATTCGGCAGTCGAGCCATCGGAAAGAAGAACGCGGCTGGTGTATTGACCTGTGTATCCACCGACGCGAGTCACTTCGCCGCCAGTCATCACGTTGATACGCGGCTCGGCATGTACGGCATCAATCGTCTCGCGCAAAAGTTTCTGTGGATCATCGCCTTCGAATGTCCCTGTATAAATATGCAGCAAGTTGCCGCCCAGTTCGCACTCGCGCTCGACCAGAAAGACCCCAAACCCCTGTTTCGCAATCGAAAGCGCAGATGTCATCCCTGCCAGCCCGCCGCCGATGACCAGAGCATTATGGTTCACATCAAACTTGCTGCGCGTGATGGCGCGGAGTTTGCGCCCCTTGGCGACTGCCATTGCTACCAGTTGCTTTGCCTTTTCGGTCGCAGACTCAGGGACATGCTTATGCACCCACGAGTCATGTTCGCGGATGTTTGCCATCTCAAACAAATGCGGATTCAATCCCGCGCCGCGCAGCGTATCCTGGAACAGCGGCTCATGCGTGCGCGGCGTACACGACGCAACGATCACGCGGTTGAGTCCCTGTTCTTTGATTCGCTCGGTCAGGCGCATTTGCGTATCCTGCGAACAGGTGTAAAGATTGTGCTCGGCATAGGCAACGCCAGGCAGCGTCCGCGCATACTCGACCACTTCAGGCACGTCCACCACCGCGCCGATGTTGATTCCGCAGTGACAGATGAACACACCCACGCGCTCGGGCTCGTCGCTGACATCACGCTCGGCGGGATATTCGGGGACGCGGGTCAACGTGCCACGGGCAGTACCCAGCAACGCGGAAACTTGCGCTGCGGCGCAGGACGCTTCAATCACGGATTCGGGAATGTCCTTCGGTTCAGCGAATGCGCCGGCAACAAAGATACCTGGGATGGAAGTCTGCGTCGGGATGAATCTATCTATCTCCGCAAATCCGCTTTCGGAGAGTCTGATCCCGAGACGTTCAGATAATGCGCGCGTCGAATCCGTTGGTTGCAATCCAACTGAGAGCACAACCAAATCAAATTCTTCTTCATGCGAAGTGGGTTTACCGTCCCATGTCACGTAAGTGAGTCGCAGGTTGTGATTGACGGGATTTTCCTTGACCGACGAAACCATGCAGCGCAGATAACGAATGCCATGCTCGTTGCGCGCGCGTTCGATGTACGGGTCGAAGCCTTTGCCGAACGAGCGGATGTCAATGTAAAAGACTGTCGGCTCGATACGCGCGTCATGCTCCTTGGCGATAATGGCCTCCTTCGTCGTGTACATGCAGCAGACCGACGAACAGTAGTCAGCGCGTTTGCCATCATTGGATGGGCAGGTTGAGTCACGCGAACCCACGCATTGAATCCATGCCACCTTGCGCGGATGATTTCCATCGGACGGACGCTGGACACTTCCCTTGAAGGGGCCCGAAGCAGAAAGCATACGCTCGAATTGAATGCTGGTGACAACATTGGAATACCGCCCATATCCGTACTCGGGGCGAATATCCCCTGGCATAGGCTCAAGCCCTGGCGTGAGGATGACCGCGCCAACATCTAGCTCGGTAATGTGTTCGGTTTCGTTGTGGTTGATCGCGCCTGCACGGCAAACATAAACACATTGATTACATTCAGAACAAATGCCGCAGCGCAGACAACGCGCGGCTTCCGCGCGGGCTTGCTCTTCGGTGAGTGCATACGCAATTTCGGAGAAGTCCGTAATCCGTTCGGCGGGACTCCGCTTGGGCATTTCCGCGCGGATTAAATTGGAGGCTTTCCCAGTAGCAATTCGTTCGATGACTTCTTCGGTTGTGAGTTTGGCAACTGGTTCTTGATCAATTACGGGTGATCGGGATTCGGTTAAGTACGTGTTGATAGATTTCGCCGCACGGTGACCAGCAGCAATTGCGTCCACGATGAAGGCGGTGCCTGTCACCGCGTCGCCGCCCGCGAAAATTCCCGCGACGTTGGTGGCGAGAGTTTCTGTATCAACCTCTACTCGCCCACGCGGATGGTTGACCTGCTTGAGGCAATTCGACTCCACACGCTGACCAATCGCAAAGATGACCACGTCCGCGGGGAGAACTTCTTCGGTTTCGGGAAATTCATCGAAGTCGGGACGACCATCAATGAAACCACGGAAGTTGACATTGGCCGTGCGTATGCCAGTCACTTTACCGTTCTCATTGATGACTTCCTTGAACGTCCGCGCAGGATAAACGTGAATACCTTCTTCTTCCGCGTCGCGGAGTTCCCATTCATGAGCGGGCATTTGTCCGCGCCCTTCGAGACAGGTCATGCCGACCCAAATCGCGCCGAGACGAACGGCGGTCATGGCGGTATCCACTGCCACGTTCCCGCCGCCGAGAACCAATATCCGTTTCCCAGCAAATGTTTGACTGTTATTTTTTTGAAGACTTGTCTCGCGTAAAAACTCTGTCGCCAGCAAGACATCGGGTAAATCATTTCCTGGAATTGGAAGTTTTACTCCGCCGTGCGCGCCGATGGCGACAAAGACCGCGTCAAACCCATTGAGCAATGCTTCCACGTCGTCCACACGATGATTGAGTTGCAGGTCAATCCCTTCGGCGATGATGGTGTCAATCTCGCGCTGAATCACGTCATGCGGCAGGCGGTGAGCGGGTACGCCGACTCTCATCATCCCGCCTGGAACGGATAGTGCCTCAAACACCGTCACCTTACAACCCTGTCGCACAAGGTCACGCGCGCAAGTCAAACCAGCGGGACCTGCGCCGATGATGGCGACACGTTTACCTTGCAATGATTCGCTGGAAACTTTCCACTTACTGCTTTCCACTTCCAACTGTTCTTCCCACGCCCAATCCGCCACAAACCGCTTCACACCCATGATGTTAACCGCCGAGTCCACTTGTGCGCGGTTGCAGGAATCTTCGCAGCGATGACTGCACACGCGCCCGCAGATGGACGGAAAAGGATTATCTTCAAGGATGGTGCGATATGCGTCAGCATAGCGGCCTTCGGCAACGAGTGCCAAATATCCCTGCGCACGCTGATGAATCGGACAGGCGTCACGGCACGGAGCGACTCCGCACTTCTCAATGGCAAACGCGTTGGGAATGGCTTGCGGATACAGCTTGTAAATCGCTTTGCGCGTGGAAAGTTCACCGTTAAATTGGTCGGGCAGGCTGATGGGACAAGCCGCGGCGCAATCGCCACAGCCCGTGCATTTTTTCAAATCCACGTAGCGCGGATGTTGGCGGATGGTCACGGTCATATCGCCAGGCTCGCCCGCAACGGATTCCACTTCCGCGCAGTTCATCAGCTCGATGTTGAGGTGGCGCCCCACTTCCACCAACTTGGGCGACATGATGCACATGGCACAGTCATTGGTCGGAAAGGTCTTATCAAGCATGGACATCGTGCCGCCGATGGCAGGCGCTTTATCCAGCAAGTACACTTTGATTCCCGACTCTGCCAAGTCGAGTGCGGCTTGCATCCCCGCAATGCCCGCGCCGACAACCAACGCAGAGCCAACAGGAGATTTGCCCTTGAGGATATTTGCATCAGTCATATATCATCTCCAAAGAACAGGAGATTGCTTCGACGGAAGAACACCGTCTCGCAATGACATGAGAAGCGGTCTTGGGTCAATCAGATGTTTGCCCAGCCATTTATCCGCTTCGGGCAAACCAAATGCCAGCCCAAGCAATTCGGTGAAATAAAACACGGGGATTTTCGGCTCGGCGGTCTGACGCATTTCAAGATTAACCTGACACAATGGGCAAGCCGTTGTAATCGCATCCGCGCCTGCTTCACGTGCACGCTCTGCCAACTTCCCCACGAGATTTTGCACAACATCCGAGCGACTCAACGACAGACTTCCCCCACAGCAATCCGTTGCGTGCGACCACGGCATAACATCCACCCCCACCACGCGCAGCAGCTCCGCCATCACCTGCGGATTATCAGGATCATCAAACTGCGCAATCTCTGGCGGACGAACCAACAGACAGCCGTAATAGGTGACGACTTTCAAACCATACAGCGGATGAATTGTCTCTGCCGCGATTCTTTTGACTCCGATATCTTCCGCCAAAACAGCGAGGATGGGTCTGACCGTCACCGCACCTGTGTACTGGAACCCAAGCATGGATTCCATCTTTGAGCGCGTCGCTGGATCGTTGCGCATGGCGTTGTCCGCACCTTTCAAGCGATTGTAGCAAGCTGCGCAGGGGATAACGAGATCGCGATTAAATGTCTGGGCCTGGGATAATGTCCGGGCTGGCAGGGCAATTGCCAGCGTGTGGTTGAACGCATGTGCGGACGAAGCCCCGCAACAGTTCCAGTCATCCAGTTCAGTCAGTCCCAGTCCAAGATGTTTAAACACCGCGCGGGTCGAGAGTCCATACTCAAGACCTGTTGAATGAAGGGAGCAACCAGGATAGTAGGAGTAGTTCATCTTTTGCTCCGCTTAAAAATCTGCTGGACTTGTACAGGTGCGGTTAATCGATCAGGCAGAATGGGAACCTTACCGCGCATGAATAATCCAATCCCCGCTGGGACATCGTTCATCAATGGGACTTTGGAAAGCATTTTGAACAACCCCAGCATGAAGGCTTCGTGTGAACGCCCGAAGCGTTGAACGACTCCCATAAATAGACGATGGAAAAGGAGCGCGTCTCGTTCACCCGCAGGATACCCTCTCGCCAACGCGATTTGTCTCAGCCCGTCCATCATCGCCGCGATGTCAATCCCGTTGGGGCAGCGCGTCGCGCAGGTGTAACATCCCACGCACAACCAGATGTCGCGGCTCCTAAAAATGGCGTTATCCTGCCCCAGCGAAACCATCCGCAAGAGCAAATCGGGACCATATTGCATTGCATCCACCACGGGACATCCCGCCGTGCATTTATGGCAGTGATAACACAACCCAATATGCTGTCCCGACAAGCGATCAACTTCCTGAACAAGATCGCTCATTCTTCCTCCATAGACTCTAAAGGTTTAAAAAATTAGAGTCTTGTTCCTTGATTTATAGATGATGTTCCACAGGTTTTATGGAAGGCTTGACTGCCCTATACCTGGAAATTCTCAAATAGATCGACCAATACACCAAACCAACCATCACAGCGCCGCCAATGATGTTGCCAATGGTGACTGGTAAAAGGTTGGCAAGGAAAAAGTTGCTCCAAGTGAGTTTTGGGAAATCTGCGGCTGTCTTGCCAATATTTGCCCAGAAAACAGGATTTGTTCCAGCCTTGATAAACAAACCCATCGGGATGAAGTACATATTGGCAATACAGTGTTCAAACCCGGCGGCTACAAATGCTGTAATGGGAAGTATGATCGCCTGCACCCGATCTGCTGTTGAACGAGCGCTCATGCACAGCCAGACAGCCAGGCAAACAAGCGTGTTACAGAAGATCCCCAATACAATGGCGGGTAGGAATTCGAGGCTGGTCTTGTTGTGTGCAATGTTGAGTGCAGTTAATCCCACTGCACCATTGCCGAATTCATATTGTTTGCTGAGGAATATCATGTATGCTGTCAGGAATGAGCCAACGAAATTCCCGACATAAACGATAATCCAGTTGCGTAACAACTCCAGGGTGGTTACCTTGCTGCTGGCCCAGGCCATGACTATCAGGTTGTTGCCCGTGAACAGTTCAGCACCTGCGACAATCACCAGGATCAGGCCGAGGCTAAAGGTGAGGCCGCCTAGAACTCTGGTTACGCCATAGGGCATGGCACTTCCGCCAGTTGTGGCAATAGTGGAAAAGACCGCACCCATGGCAATAAATGCACCAGCCAATATGGCAAGTGCAAACATCCTGATCCAATCCAGCCGGGCTTTACCAACACCGACATTTTCAGCCTTACCGGCCATTTCCGGTGGCATCAACGCATCAAAAAATACTGGGTTTTGCATGGCAAATTCTCCTTAAATTCGGCGAATTACTCTTGCTTTCACATTACGCCTAATCTGGGGAGGCTGACATCCAACCGTTACCCCAAAATCACCCTTTGCATGCCCTATATTAAGAACAAAGCAGACCCTACTGATTTTTGAATTAATAATGTCTCAAATTTTGACGAAAACAAGAGAGAAAACGAGCTGATTTTGGGACATACTTTTTTCAAAACTCAGTAATTTGAAACCGCTTGTATACAAACTATGCTTATGCTATGATGAATTTGATGAGACAACCCCCCGGCTTTCTTGCTCGCTTCCAGGCACGGGTGCTTCGTATCTCGATATTTAATCGTGTGCTGATTGGCAATTCCCTCATAATTATCCTGGGCGCGATTGGGGGAACGATTTTTACCCGCCACCTGACCTTGTTGGGGAATATCAGGCTTATCCTATTGTTTTCGTTCTTTGGTATTCTAATCACTCTGATCGTCAATTGTTGGATTATTCGAACAGCACTCCGCCCGCTCTATGAGCTGGGGAACGCGCTGGAAAGAGTGGACGGTGGGCAAATTCGCATCCCCGAATCACTAAAAAAATACCAGGATCCCTACATTCATCATCTGGTCACCGCCCTTAATTCAACCCTGATACATCTCGAAAACCGAACAAGTCAATTGCAGGCGATTTCGGAAAGGGCAATTCGATCCCAGGAAGAGGAGAGAATTAGAATTGCGCGTGGACTGCATGACGATACTGCACAGGCGATTTCCATTTTGATCATTCGCCTTGAACGTCTGGAGGGAATGATCCCTGTTGAATTTTCCCATCTGGCAGAGAATGTTGCGGATGCTCGCAAGCTTTTAATTCGCCTCCTGGAAGATGTGCGGAAGATCATTTGGGACCTACGACCTTCAATTTTGGATGATCTTGGATTGATCCCTGCGATTCGTTGGTTTGCACGATCCACTCTTGAGGAAATGGGTATAAAAGTTAATTTTGAAGTGGACACAGATATTATGCGTTTGCCGTCTCGTCTGGAAACAACATTGTTCAGGGTTGCGCAGGAGACGGTGAATAACATTCTGCGTCACGCGGAAGCCAGGAATGTATCCATTCGTCTTTGGCCAGAGCAGGGAGTTGTCTATCTCGAGGTGCAGGATGATGGACAAGGCTTTGATGTGGAACGAACTTCTGGAGAGGCCGTATCCAAAAAGCAGCTTGGTCTGCTTGGCGTCAAAGAACGGGTGTCCCTGGTGGGAGGCAGGGTAAAGGTTGAATCTGTCCTGGGGAGCGGCTCACGTGTGCGCGTGTCTATTCCTCTGTCAGGTGAAGAATGGACCGAATACGACGAAATAGAAAAAATAAATCTCGAAGAAAGTGATGTGTTGCGATGACTTCGAAAATTCGCATACTGGTTGCAGACGATCACACGTTACTGCGAAATGGAATTCGGGCTTTACTTGAAGATGAGCAGGATATCATTGTTGTGGGAGAGGCGGAGGACGGACGTGAAGCTGTACGGCTTGCAAACCAATTAAGGCCAAATGTGATCCTCATGGATATAGCCATGCCTCTCCTCAATGGACTGGAAGCAACCCGCCAAATCAAACGCGAGCATCCCGAGATCAAGGTCTTGGTGCTCACGATGTATGATCATGAAGAATACTTTCGCGAGATGCTTGCGGCCGGAGCAGCAGGCTATATCATCAAACGGGCAGCCGCAAATGAATTGGTGGCGGCCATCCGTGCTGTCGACAACGGGGAAGCAGTGCTTTCGCCGGCAATCACCCGCCTGTTGCTGGAAGATTATTTGTCCCGTGATGTTTACAAATCGGAGAATGATGCAAACGCACTTTCTTCGCGTGAACGGGAAGTATTGCAGTTGATCGCAGAGGGAAAAACCAGTAAAGAAATCGCTGAGATCTTGAATCTCTCGGTTAAAACCGTTCAATCGCACCGCACCAGCCTGATGCAAAAACTGGATTTACATGACAGGGGCGATCTTATAAAATATGCCATTCAAAAGAAAATAATAGAGCTTTAGTTCTATCCAAAGGTGCGGCGTAAGTAAACATGCCTGATCTAGGTCCTGTGCTACAAGGTTTGGATGTTCATATTATCCCAAATCACTGAATGGTCTTCTCGCTAAATCTTTATGGGCAAAAGCATCTGATTTTGAGAACGAAATGTTCTCTTCCACGCTATACACTATGTTTGCACTTTAACAGCTGAATAAGGAAGGCAAGGCTCAATCCGAGGATAATAGGTTTGCGCTAAACAATCCCTGGAGTGAACCATGCCTACTCTATTCAATTCCTAAAGTGCAAATATAGTGTTCGAATTCTTGCGGGATCGCGTGAGCATTTGATAGTTTCCTTTCCCAAATGAATTTATCCACTGGGATAGCTTATTTTTATTAGCCACTTGGACTACTCCTGAAATCCTCCATTAACCGGATGCACGCCTGAGGCATTTTCTGTACAATAAAGGCAAGGTGTGAGGCGATTTCAAAGAGCCTTGTTCCTGCATATCGTTAGTGTTTATCAGGCATGGCTATGAATATTTTGTAACTGCTCACACAGCCGGTACGGAATGCAGGAAAGGAAGCACAGGCGTACCGAGTGAAGCAATCAACGTATGAAAGACGCTTTCGCCATTACGTTTGGCGGTATTCAAGACGGTCGTCAAAGCGGCGTAGGCGTGTGCGCCCCATTCGGAACGGAAACTGCCCATGACTTTACGATGGACAACCGACGGACGCAAGGCGCGTTCGCAGGCATTGTTGTCCGCAGGCACATCCGTGCGATGCAGGAAAAGGAAGAGCGAGGTGCGCCGGGTGCGGTACCGTTCCAGCAGGTTACGTCCCAAGCCGTGGAAGGTGCGTTTGAGCAATCGCTCCAGTTCCTTCTCGAGGATGGTTAGTTGTCTTTGGTAGCCTCTTGCGGTCATTGGCCTTCTGCGATTTCCTAGATGAACGGCTTTGCGGAACAGGGCTTGCATCTCTTGCGCCCAGACCAGGCGCGGACGTTTCTCGATCAAGCCTTGCAGATTGCGGATCTG
>CAYTDB010000038.1:0-41160 GCA_964436455.1 uncultured Anaerolinea sp.
GGTTGATATAAGGCGAATTTAAATTGGCTTTTACCTCTTCGCGTGGTGCAGGCGGTCTGCGGCTTCTTCGGAGAGCGGAATATAGACTTGTATCCTCGTCCCCTTGCCGGGTGCGGAGTCGATGTTGAGCAAACCAGTCACCAGTTCAGTGCGTTCGCGCAGGTTGACCATGCCCAGACTGCCGCGTTTATCATAGGATTTATGCACAGCCGCTACGTCGAAGCCAATGCCATCGTCTTCGATCTCGAGCAGGGCAATGCCTGATTCGAACGGACGCAAGCGGACCCAAACATGTGCAGCACTGGCGTGTTTGCGGGCGTTATTGACCGCCTCTTCGATGATGTAGAAGATCACACCCTGCTTGCCCATTTCCATGTTTTCCAGAACACTTTCATCCACATTGACGATTACATTCTGGGTAAAGGTTTCGCGCATTTTTTCCGCCATCGCCTGCAAAGCGGCGTTCAAGCCTTGGGACTCAAGGATGAGCGGGCGCAGTGTGAACAACATGTGACGGATCTCTTTCGTAGTGCGGTGCGCCAGTTCCTCGATCTTCTGCAATTCGTCCGTGGCGTCTTTCGGGCTTTTCGTAATCATACGGCGGACCAGGTTGATGCGCATCGCCATCGCCGCAACAGACTGGGTGGGTCCGTCATGCAGGTCGCGCGCCAGTTTCTTGCGCGTCTCCTCCTGGACCTCGACCATGCGCTCCTTTTCCTCGACCAGATCCTGGTACAGGCTTGCATTTTGTACCGCGATCACCGCCTGCCTGCCGATGATATCCAGCAAGCCGCGGCGTTCTTGAGTGAAATAGTTCGGGTCGGGATGAGCAAACAGCATCGCGCCGTAGACATTGAATCCGCTGCGTAAGGGGAAGCAGTATGCAGACGAGCATGAACGCAGGGCAACAATCCGTCCCAGTTCGGGGTCATAGCCAATATCCTGTGTCAGCACCGCCTCCCCATCGTCCAAAACCTTCTTGAGGGTGCCGTCATTCCCGTGTAGTACGACTCGCAGGTCGGCATTCGTGAAGCGTCTTGCAGAACCAACGGTCAGCTCGTTTCCCTTGAACAACAGTACCGCGCTGACAAGCCGCTCATCGCGTTCATCATCTGGATCAATGAACGGGTTGAGCGCGTTGTACCCGAGATCCAAAGCAGAGTCGAGGACGCGTTTGTAACTGAGAGTGGCTGTCAGATTGGAAGTCATATCATAGATGGCTCGCAGGCGCTCGGTCTCTGCGCGGCGGCGGCGTTCTTCCGCATCCACACGCACCTTGCGGGATGTACGCAAATGTGCCATGCCGAAGCGTCCGATCAATCCGCTTGCCAGCCCCACCGCCAGAGTAAAAAGGACTTCGGTTGAAAGGGAAAAATGTAGGAGAAAAAATTGCAATATGGCGAACAATGATGCCACAACGAATGCCCCCCTCATTTCAAAATAGATCGCACCTATAAGAATGGGAATGACCCCGGACCAAATGGACGTTCCGCCCGGCAATGTACTTTGCGACCAAAAATACAACACCGAGAGCAGGAAGTCCACGCCCAGTACAACATGACGATGATATGGCATGCGCATGTTCATCGCCGCCAGCGCGCCCATCACGATGTTCCAAATCACCATGACCGCCAGCACCCAGAACGGCAGGTACCCAAGTTGTGCGCGTAAAGCCAGCGACAAGGTCAATGCAACGAGCAAAAGCCAGCGCAAGGTAGTGGCATACCAGTCTGCGGCATAGGGAGTGTCGAATCTGCGCATGTTGCAATGATACCCGAAATTTGCCGGACGATCCCCCGTGAGACGTTACAGATGGATTAGATTTCGTAACCCATTTCGGATAAATACCCGCCCATGCGTTCTTTTAATATCGTCTGCTGTTCTGTGGAATAGGATTCGCGGAAACGCCCGATCTTGCCCTTGAAAAAATGCAGACCCTGCTGCCCCTCCACCGCACCAGGGCGGTACTTTTCGGTCGCTTCCTGGACCTCGGGGCTGCTTCCGTCCAATTGGAGGAATCCAACCAGACGGCTTGCCTCCTTATCGTAATCCATCAGCAGGTCTTCGTAACGGGCGATAAGAACACCCTTCTCCTGTATCCACCCCTCCCAAATGTGAACGTAGTCCATCATGAACTCAAGGCTCTTGTCAAAATCAGTAAGATGTGAGAAGGCGTTGGGTCGCCCCTTCTTCAGGGCACGTTGACCATAATCATACGCCGAGAGCATGGCATCCCGCGGGTCGCGGTAAATGTACGTGATACGGAGCAAGCCCAGGCTTTGAAGGAAACGGGAGGAAGCCGAGGGTCCCGCGTGAGCTTTGATAACGAAGTCGTTTCCCATCAAGACGGGCAGGGACACCATCCCCATCCGCCGCACCGACAGGATTCCGATGTTGCAATTGACCTCCGTCAATATGCCTTGCAAACGATACTTCTCGCGGATGACGCGCGCATCGATAAAACCTGCTGTTTCCATGAGGTCATGAATAAGATTGTAGTGCCAGCCCGAACCCGCGCGCGGCATGCCAACAGAAAGTACAATCATGGTTTCTCCTACCCCATCCCAATTGTAGAGGCGGGGTCTTCCCGCCCAATCGGAGCATTATGAGAGGGTGACGTAATAAATTTATTTTTTGATTCTAACGCAAACGCAACCACACCGGTGAGCATTCCCAGGTTAATCCACATCTCCGGCATCGCAAATGAATCCTGTGAAATACCCTGCGCGGCAACAGCAACCACGCTAAAGAATCCCGCCGTGCCGATGAAACGCCAGAATGACTCCACACGGCGCAAACTTATCAGCGCGTAAGCCAGCAGGGTGAACAGGAATGAAATATATATGAGGAATCCCGGCAGTCCCATTTCAGCCAAAAGGCGGATATAAAAATTCTTCGGGTTTGGATACAAATTCGACGAAGGGCTCATCTGCCGCGCGATCTCAGGCACGCCGCTCAATGCCCAATCGGGCATGTGGGCATACATGCTGAACCCGCTCGCGCCGAGTCCCACGCCGGTCAATGGATGTGCCTGGAATGAACTCAACCCTGCAACCACATACGCCAGCCGCGGACCGAGATACGCGTCGATGGCGTAATCCCAAACACTTTCTGCCGATGAATTCCATAAAGCGGAGATATATCCCTTATCCGAGAGGAAAATACCGGATGCAATCACCGCGCCGATCAGCACCAACGTGATCACGATCCGACTCGCCGGAGCCAGCATCATCCCCCATTTGCCTTTTCCCACATCCGGACGGAATCCTGTCCGATACCAGGTCCACAAATCCTTCATCACGCCTAAGCCTGCAACAAGAAATGTGAGCACAGCAGCACCGACAGTAACGACAAGCCCACTGCGCGAGTAGGTCAACAAGAGAAGGGCAAGTCCGCCAAGCAGGAGGATCGGTTCCAGCCACTTGAAACGCGACAAACGATAACGCGCCAACAGGGACGCGAACAGCCATGGAATATACAATGCCGCCAGTTGACCTGCCAGCCACGAAGGCTCATACGCAAAACCCGCAATGCGCTTGTTCTTTGGAAGTCCGCGTATCGAGAACAGGTTCTGGATTTTGTTCAATTCGCCGCGCAGACCGATTTGCAGTCCCACCGCTTGTATGCCGCCCCAGATGATGTGCAATGCCAATCCTATCAACAACCATTTCAACGAGAACTTAAGATCTTCCTCATTGCGGTTCATCCAAACCGCAGAGATAAAAAATGACAAGCCAATGATGAGCGTGATCCATGCACGCAAGGCGCGGTCCCAGTATTCCACGCCGCGCAATTCGATGGGGGCGAACAACGCGCCCAGCATGGTGGTGAGGAGTGCTGTCAGCGTGAAGGCAAGCAGAATGGTCAGCGACCCATTCCAGGGACGCGTGAGGCGTTTTGTCCAGATTTGATAAAGCAGGACTGGCATGAGCAGTCCAAGCGGGTAAAGCGCCAATGGGCGGACGAATGTCCCGGAACCCATGAACGGCATGAACCGGAAACTGGTCACAGGCAGGGTCAAAAGGACTGTTGCCCAAAGGATGCGCGAGAACAAATCGAGATTCAGTTTACGCACGCCTGCCCGTTCCAAAGAAAAGAATGACCAGCGCACTGAGAGCCATGAGACTGATCGCTCCGACAAAAATATACGTTGCCATGCTGACGCGCCTTTGCGGATTTAGATGGCTGAGCTGCGCGGGAGAAATCTGCAACTCCGGCGTGATGCCAAGCGATTGAGATTCCAGTTCGGCGACATACGCAAGGATTTCGGTTTCTGTGGGGTTGACTTCCAATGCTTTACGAGCCGCGTCCATCGCAACAGCGGCTTTGATGCCGCCTTGCACCTCGGCTGCAAAAGCATCCGCCCATATTGAAGCCAGTTGTTCCGCACGCCTGGAGGTTGGGGCATTCGCATAAAAATGCCAGCCGCCATCCGCAGGTTCGCTCAACTCCAAAACACCTTCGCGCAATTCTGAAACAGTGATGTTCCCTGCTTCATCAGCAACCAGCGCAAGCGTTTTGTCCGACCAGGCGACTTCTTCAAGTTTGCGAGCTTCGCGTTCGAGATAGTAGAACAACTCGCGGTCTGAATTAACGGGCCAGGACTCTTCCATATTGAAATCCACCACGATGGTTGCACGCGCACGAAAATCGGGCGGGAAGATGAAGTACACGGCTCCTCCGATCAATCCACCGACCAGTCCGCTCACCAGCCAGAACCGCCAGGCTTGCAGAAGTTCGATCAGGTCATCCACAGAGGAGAAAGCAAATAGACGTTTTTTCACTGGTCACCTGTTTTGATACAGCCGCATTTGGAGTCGACGCCGCCAGTTAAGTAATGGAGCAACGAACTTTCTCACACAATATTTTGCCACGATGATCGAAAGCCAACTCCCGCCATCTCTGCGATGAACACGGATCATCTCGGGCCAGCAGCGGTCGTCGGCAGCGATGGTCTTTCCGCTGGAGTGCAAACGGAAGTTCGCCCACATCTGCGGAGTGTAATGGATCGGCGCACGCGCAGCCAGCCGCACCCAGAGATCATAATCCATTGCGAAGTAAAAGGATGGGTCAAGCGGACCGACTTCGCGCCACAAGTCACCGCGAAAGAATGCCGCTTGTTGCGGGATGTGGACATATCCACGTCGCAGAAGCAGGTAATCGGTCTGGCGTGCGGCGAATTTACCGATCACGTGTTCCTGTTCATCGATGAAATGCGTATCACCGTAGACAAGCCCCGCATCGGGATGATCCTGCAAATACTTCACCGCGGCTGTAATCGCGCCAGGTTCGTAGGTGTCATCCGAGTTGATCCAAGCCAGAATGTCGCCGCGTGCTCGTGCAAAACCTTTGTTGATGGCGTCGGTCTGACCTCTGTCTTTTTCAGACACCCACCAGGCGAGACGATCTGCATATTTCTTGATGACATCCACACTTCCATCCGTCGAGCCACCATCCACGATGATGTACTCGAGATTGGGATAATCCTGCTCCAACACAGAACGGATCGTCGTTTCGAGATAGCGCGCCTGGTTGAAGGAGGGGGTAATAATGGAAACTAACGGGAGATTGGTCATTGTGATGGGCAGGGAGCCAGTTGGAAGATGAGATAACTGCTGTTGCTCATGTAGACGGGATAATTTTCATAAAGGATCTGCTGAATTTCGGGCTGGTCATCAAACCTGGAAAATTGCGTCACCACAAAGTAACACTTACCCTGGATTTGAGATTCAAAACGTTGTTTGAGGTCAATATCCTTTCCAGCAAGGTCGCGAAGATTCAAGTCTTCCGAATAATACCATGAGGAAATATCCTGCCAGCCCCAAAAGGCGAGCCTGCTGCCATAATCCTGTGTCAAACCAATGGCAGGGTTGACATGCCCAAGCTCCTCGCCCAACTCCCACCAAAATTCGGTCGTCAGGCGGTAATCCGCACGGGCGAGTTCAACACGTGCATACCAGATGTGTGTGAGGGTCACTACAGTAACCCCAATTGCCAGCACAACGCGCGCGAACCCAGACGGACCACCCAATGATATACGGTCTGTAATCAGTGCAACCAATGGCGTCATCGAAAGCGCCACGATCGGGATGGCAGGCAGATTGTAGTAGTCATGCGTGGTGATGTGATAAGAGAAAGTCATGCCATAGACAAAGTATCCAACCCATAAGCCGATCAATAACGCATTGATACTCCGATGCTTTCCAATAAAAATTCCTATAAGGGCAAGCACCACCGCGCCAAAACCGGTGATGGCATCCAACTGTCCCTTCCAGCGCAGATAGAAAGCAGGATCCCGCCAGAGGTCCGGAAAGAAGCGGAAATTGAATTGTTGTGTCAGGAATCCAGCAATCAGAGTCCCATAGATGAGGAATAACGCAGCCGGCAGGGCGGAAAGGATGGCAACTGTCCATGTCTTTCGATCCTTCAATGAGTCCATCAATCCACGTTCCAAGACCAACGCCAGCGAAACGCCCAATAGAGGGAAAATCGCCACGTTCTTGATAAAGATCGCCGCGCCATTAAGAAGACCCGCAGTCACAGCCCACTTCCAGTTTCCTTCCATATGCCATTTATAGGTTCCCCACGCGCCAGCGATGACCAGTGTCACCATCAATGGATCAGGCTGGAAGGAACGACTGGCGATGATGCCATAAGGCAGGAAAAAATAGAATAACAGCGCCACCACCGCGCCATCGGTGGAGGAAATCTCTTTTGCGAGCAAGAACAGAAACCAGCCGCCGATCAGCCAGAACAATGAAGCGTAAATACGTGCAACCCACAACTGTTCACCGGTCAAGCGGTAAGTGAACGCAACGATATACTCCATCACAGGAGGTTCAATGATCGAGGATGCCTGCCCCTGGCGCATTGCCACCTCGCGCTTCCATTCAGGCACGTTATCCGTAGCAGGCAGGGAGGCATAATACATTCCGCGCGCTTTGAACGCCGAAAAGAACTGGCGGGTGGGGTGAAAATCCAAAGGCAGATCCGTCAGGTCGTACAAACGGATCCCCAGCGCGGCAATAAAAATGACCACCAAAATAATCGTCAGAAAAACGCGATTTCCAAAAAACCAAACTTTATTTTTCATATCAATCACAAAGACTAAAGATTTTACCCTCGCCCTTTTGATTCCGAAAGTGCCTGACGCCGCGCCTGTGCTTTACGCCACCTGTTATACTGTTTTTGCATAAAGCCCAGCCCAAACAAACTTAGAAATGCAAAAATGATTCTTTTCCATTCAACAAGCGCGGTGGATGGATGCGTGACCAAACCCTGCATATAGGATTTGAACGACTTCCAAGCCTTTCCCGCATCGAGAAGATATCTACCATTTATACGCAACGCCGCAGCGCGTGACTGACGGCTGACTCCTTTTGACAAACCTGATACAAGCGGATCGCTCTTCGCCCAATCCAAAATACGGAATGCCTCCTCCCCAAACTTCTCCGCCTGCGCCACATTCTTCGCAGACTCATGAAAACGTCCCGCCGCCCACCGTTCAGGGACATAGACCATCCGCGCGTGTGAAGCCATGCGAATCCACAATTGATGATCGAGAAGAAAATGAAAGGATGGATCAAGAAAACCAGCCTTCAACAAAACATCGCGCCGCATAAATACCGCAGGTTGTCCAATGATATTGAACGTCAACAAATCATCCAGACCCCATTGAGCATATTTTGGAAAATGGATGAACTCCCCATTCCCATCCACGGCAACCGTATCCCCATAGACAAGTCCCGCTTCGGGATGAGACTCAAACACCTTCACTGCTGAAGCAACCACACCGGGAAAATAGAAATCATCTGAATTGATCCATGCAACAATCTCGCCCTCCGCGCGTGCAAGTCCCTTATTGATGGCTTCGGCTTGACCCGAATCCCTTTCAGAAACCCAATATGCCAAACGGTCTTCATATTTCTTGATCAATTCAACAGACCCATCCGTGGAAGCACCATCAATGACGATGTACTCGATGCGCGGGTAATCCTGCTCGAGAACAGACCGAAGCGTCTGTTCGAGGTATTGAGCTTGATTGAAAGACGGGGTAACGATTGAGACAAGTGGTTGCACGATATTAGAAGAGTGACTCGTAATCTACTTTTGGGAAAATTGTTAACTTGCCACCGACGGTGGCATCCACAACTTCACGTTCTGCTTTGCGATAGGCTTCACGTGCAAACGTATACCCGATCTCGGAGGTATCCAGGTCGGGCAGTTGCCATTTGATACCTTTCCCAAAATAACGCGGATCAAAATGATTTGGGTCATCGCCTGTGGAAACGACCGTCTTATTGGCATCACCCTTGGACGTGAAGTTGTGATCCACACCAATGAGGACAGCTTTTTCAACTCCCATGTGATAAGCGAGTTGGAGTGCCAGATTTGTAACCGTTGCACCTTCCCAGATACGTCCGCGCGCGTCGGTGGTAAAGCGCGGTCCGGTATACGATGTATAAACAAAGGTCGGTATCTCATTCAGCGGCATATCCTGCCTAAAATGCCTATACGACCTCCAGGCTATGAAGCGTGGAATCGGAAGAGCGGCAAGGTCATTCGCAAACTGTTCAGCGACAAGGTCATTCGTCACACAGATATAGGAAGTAGTAAATCCAAGGTCGGGAAAGGCAAGATAGAAGCGATTCATCGCAAAGGTGACTTCGTTCTTTAACTTGCTGAGATCTGTCTGCTTGAGAGATGGTCCATTGCCGATGATGAAGGCACGCTTGCCCTTGTGAATATCCTTCATCTCAGCAAGACGCCTGATACTTTCTCGCCGCCAGGGATGCATGTAAGCGGCAGGCAGTTCATGGATGCGTCGAACCGCGTCATAAGTATCACGGATGAAATGCCAGATGGGTTGAGGGGTGATCCGTTTAAGTGTTTGTTTCATGCGGGAAGAAATTCCTTACGGGCAAGGATCAGGAAGATCAATGTAATGAGATTGAGCAATACAAAGAGCAGATCTGCCAGACCGAATTGGTCGAAGATGGTCAAGAAAATATTTACGGCAAGTACAAAAAGCGAGAAAAAGAAAATGAACTTCGTTCTTTTAGGCAATTGCCACGCGCAAAATGCCATTAATACTGCATCGCCAAACATGGCTATTCCATAGAACACATACAAAGCAGTCCGGGCAGGGTTACCGTCAATGCGCAAAATTGACCCGACACCCAACAGAACAAGTATTGCAACCGTTAGCAAAAAGAGATAGCGTGTTAATTCAAATGCCGAAAGTTTCATTTCACTCTGTACTTAATCGTGCCGTCGCTCCCCCATCCACAACCAATGCCTGCCCTGTCATGAACGACGATTGCTCATTATCCGCAAGGAAGTAAATCGCGTGGGCGATCTCTTCGGGCTGACCGACCTTCCCGTTCACAGTCTTGCGCGCAAGGTTATCAAGACGTTCCTGCATGTCACCGTGACCGACATGCCCGCGCCCAAGCCCCGCGCGGAGCATGGGGGTATCCACAGCACCTGGCAGAATTGCATTCACGCGGATGTTATCGGATGCAAACTCGATGGCCATCGCGCGTGTCAACGCAAGCAACCCGCCTTTCGATGCGGCGTACGCGGCGATGTTTGCTGATGTTTGAATCGCATGGACAGATGAAACATTCACGACCGCCCCGCCACCTGCCGCTTTCATTAACGGATGCGCCAATTTGACAAACAAAAACGCCGAACGCAGATTGGATGCCATGACCGCGTCCCATTCTTCCACAGTCGTTTCCACCAATGGTTTCGCGACCTGCACCGCAGCATTGTTCACCAATACATCCAATGTGGGGCTGAATTCTTTCGCTTGTTGAAAGATCAATTCAACAGAATCGGGTTGAGATATATCAGCTCTGATGAACCGTCCGTTCTTTGGAAAATTATCTCCAAAGTCAGAACGGTCAACGCCAATGACGCGCCACCCTTTTTCTGCAAAATGATGGATGCAGGCACGTCCAATCCCGCCGCCTGCACCTGTAATAAGAACTGATTTCGATTCTTTCATCTTTCCTCATGTAGGGCGGGTTTGCCAGCACAATTGCCGCAAGCACATATGTAAGCCGCCAAAATTCATGCTGTTGAAATGTGTCACGTCAAAGACGTGACTTACGCATTGCGCAGGGAATTCAAATCCTTGCTGTCGATCCCCAGCCCATCCAGTAAATTTTTGATCGTGTTCCAATGCACTCGCTCCCACGCTGTCGGGCTGGAATTGGTATTATGCGGAGCGAGCATGACGTTTTCCATCTTCATTAACGGACTATCCAACGGAAGTGGTTCCACCTCAAAGACGTCCAATGCGGCTCCAGCCAGACGTTTAGCCTGCAACGCTTCGATCAAGCTTTTCTCATCGATGAGCGGTCCACGCGCAGTATTGATGATGATAGCCGTTGGCTTCATCAAAGCAAATGTATCTGCATGCATAATGTGACTGGATGTTGGGTTGAGGTCACAGTGTAGGGAGACAAAATCGGAATTCGATAATAAATATTCGAGATTTGTCATCTCGATGCCGGTCTCTGAGATGAAGACATGGTCGATATCAACAATATCATTGCCATAGACTTTCATTCCAAAGGCGCGCGCACGGCGGGTCACTGCCTTGCCGATGTTCCCCACACCAATGATACCCAGCGTTGACTCACTCAATGCTTTGCCAGGAATTTTTTCCCATTTACCTGATTTCATCTCCTTATCCATCCACGGCTGGCGGCGGGCGAAGGCAAGCATGTAGGCAAGGACCGAGTCCGCCACGGGAGTGGTGAACGCGTTCAGGGTGCGTCCAATTTTTATTGAATAACGGGAACAGGCTTCAGCGTCGATCGAATCGATTCCAGTTCCCCACTTGGAGATGATCTTGAGGCGCGGGGAACAGGCTTCGATGACACGCAAGGTGTAGCGATCATCCCCACAAATGGTTCCGTCGAATTGACCTGCGTATTGGAGGATATCTTCCTCCTCCATGCGTTCACGCACATCAGGGACGATGAGTTCGATGCCGTATTTATCAAAAACAGGTTTGAAGCGATCCACGAAGGGAATCATATAGGGAGCGGTGAAAAGGACGGTTGGCATTTATTGGTTTTCCATTCGCATTTTCATGAGGATGTTTGCAATTTGAAAATCGGATTCGGTGTCAATGTCCACAGCTTCGAGACGTGGAATCTCGAACATTAGCGGATGGTCACTGATGCGGTGACGTTTGGCGAGGAGGTTTTCGCGGGTGAAAATGTAAATACAGGAATTCTCTTCATACATCGGTGGCAGATCCTGCGTTTGAATCAGTTCACGTGGATTGTGGTTGATTGCGTTTCCGTCTTTATCGTAAAAACGGGATTGCCAACGCGTCACAGAATAAAGCGAATCATATTTTGGGTAATTGATAAGTAGTAATTGGATCGCGCGAGAAATGGTTTCTGCTTTAAGCAGAGGGTTGGTGCTGTGTGTCTGCAAATAGAATTCGGCGGGATATTGCTCCGTATCGTGGATGAGGATTTCGTTCATTGGCATGTCAACCGCACGGAGATGCTCAGGGCGGTTGATGATCTTTACCTGCGGGAAGTTTTTTCGCAAACCGTCCATTACGGGTTCGGAGTCTGTATCTACAACGATCTCATTCACTTCAGGAACAGCAAGCAGTATTTCGATAATATGCTGATAAAGCGGTTTCCCCGCAAGGTCGCGGTAGTTTTTGCCAGGCACACGCTGGCTGTGATGACGCATGGGGACAAGGGCGACAAGTTTCATATTAAGTGATTATACCGAATTGCAAACTGCTTCTTTAAGTTGAGTCCAGACGAGATGCTCTTATTCCAAATCCTTCAGCATGTTCATGCTTGAAACTTTGTAGCCAATTCTTTCATACAAGTTCTTCGCTGCATCGTTATAAGCAAATACATGCAATCCCATGCGTTTTATTCCCAATTCGCGGGCTTTTTCCTCGATCAACAGCATTGCCTGTTTGCCATATCCCCTGCTGCGATATTCTTCCTTGATTTCCACATCAAAGATAAAGCCGCTCTTTACATGGCGATCCAACTCGGCACGCAGCCAGACCATGCCAACGGCTGTATCACCATCGTATAAAGTGTATAAATAATGATCCTTCGTCTGCAAACCCTGCGACAACAGCGACCCGGTCTGCGTGCGCGACTTTCCCAACGCTTCGTCTTCACTCCAATACCCCGCACGGATATTGTCGGCGGCATACTCATGGATCAATCGCTCGATATAGACATCATATTCGGGCTGGGTCATGGGAACAAGTTTGCTCATGAGATGAATATCCTTTCCTACTTTTCGTTATATTGAATTGGTTCAATTTGCCTTTTGGAATTGCCCTTTGTTTTTCGTTCCCTTGCATAATAAAACGTCTCGCGCAATTGCGGTGTAACAAGACTGGTCTCCCGATGCCCCATGCGCGTTCCATGAAACTGCATAAAGCGAAACCAAAATATGGATGCAAGATTTTCCAACAGCACGCGCTCACGCGCTGCGTGCCACAAATCGCTAAAGATATTTGAGATCGTCAAGCGGAGAAAATCATAGAGATTGAAATTCGCCTCAGGGTAAATCTTCCGTAATGCCATCGCTTCACGACGGTAGCGATTGTAAACCCCGTGCGGAGTCTCGTTATGGACGTGAATGATCTCCGCTTCAGCAACGTATGAGAGCTTGTATCCCTGTTCCTTCGCCCATTTTGCCCAGGCAAGGTCTTCAAGTCCGGTCAACGTCTCGTCGTATATATTATCCTCCCATAATCTTTTTCGAATGGCGGCATTAGCGTTATTGCAGAACGCAGTAGGCTGATTTATTTTGCTTGTATCAGGGTACCACTGATGATAGATCTGCTGTTCGGAATATTTCGCGTCAGCGGGTCCGCGTTGTTTGCCGTATGTCAACGCGACTCGTTCATCATCAAACGGACGCAACAAACTCTCGATCCAATCGGGATATACGGGGTAGACATGCGCGCTGGCAATGACGACAAATTCACGCGTCGCTGCCCGGACCCCAAAATTGAGCGACCTCCCAAACGTGAACTCCTCGGACGGGATCCGCACGAGGCATGCGCCAAAGGTTTCTGCAATCGAAACAGTTTCATCGGTCGAGCCTGAATCGACGAGGATAATTTCCACATTCTTAACTGTCTGCTGTCGAATCCCCTCAAGCAAACGTCTGATATGTTTCTCTTCGTTATATGCACGGATGACGATGGAACAGTTCATTTGCAAAAGAGTTCGTCCGCCTTACTTTGCATTTCGGGAGTGAGCGGGTATCCATGCTCCGCCATCGCGTTGAGATTTTTGCAGGCAAGTTGACGATAAAACGGTTCGGTGTTGATACGGGTGGATAACACTTTTACCTGCTTTTCATTGCCGAAAAACGCATATGCTTGCAGGAACGGCATCCATTCGATCTGATCGTTGGGATGGAACTCCAGTTTCTGCGCTTCATCCCCAAGACGGACAACTTCTTCCCAATCACCTTGTTGGCGCGCCAGATCGGCTTTTTGATAGTAATAACACCATTCATGCGGGAGTTCAGCACCGAAGCCATAGGCAGGCAATTCATGGAAATTCGAGTCGGTGACAATGTTCTCAATCTTCGAATGCTGATAAGCGGCATGGACAAAAGATTGGTCATTCACAGAAAGATCGGGCCAACGCGGGTCAAGTGCGTGGACACACGAATCCTGTGAAGGCTGTGTGATGATCAGCTGATTTCTATAGTCCGTTATCGTGTGAACGAATTTGATCACAAGATCAGTCTGTTCAAAAGACTTGGTGCCATTAATGATTTGGAGGATGCTGTCCTGTTCAAGCCGTGATGCAGGCATTGGGATATCCACTGGCATTTTCTCCTGCGCATCGGGATGATAGATAAAGTTGGCAGGACCCCACACCACATCGTTACCCTCCAAATAATATATATCTGGATATATGACCACCAGCGTCGTACCGGACCTGAGGTCTGGCGCGCGCCAAATGACCTGTCCCCAAAACTCGGAAATGGTCCGCTCTTCATTGACAGCCTGCGCGGCAAGCCCATGATGTGAGAGGACTGCCAGCCCCACCAACCCTGACAGGATAATTGCTCGAAAATTTTTTGGAAAAACCGAATAGATCAATCCACCCAAAAAAATGACACCAGTCAATGACGCTGGGAGTGTGTATTGCGAGATACGTTCGAAGGTTACGACCCGATTGGCAAGCACAATCGGCAACACTCCACCGAGCGTACCGAGCAGACCCACCCAGAGCAGTTCCCTTTGCCATAAAGTGGATGTAGATTCATTCTCTTCTCTGGAATCGGTCGTGTTCATATAACGGTTCGCAACGTAGACAAAAAAAATCACAAATGCCGCGAACAACAGTCCGATGACAATATCCCTGAGACGGTTGCCATAGAAATTCTGGTAAAAAGGCACAACCCACGCAAAGAGAGAGACATTCAACCAGCTGCGTGCAGTTTCCACAGTACGCCAAAGCATGGTTATCGGCGAGGAGAATAAGGCGCTAAATTGCGTGCCTGCATCCTGCGCCTTGCGCCAGTTATCGAACAGGAATTGATACCAGATCAAAAACACAATCGGTACAAGCAAGTGAGGCGCGCCAGTCTTCAATGTTTGCGAGGCAGATGCGATAAATACTGATTGGGTATTTTTCCGTCTCACGTACAGGTACACACAGATCAGCCTGAAGGCTTCCATGCCGATGGCGTATTCGACCAAAGCCAGATACACCCAGCCTGAAAGTAACGCAGCGACCGTCCAGCCGAGGCGTTTTGACATGGAGTCGGAGGAAATTGCTTTCAGCGTGAAGGCAATGGAAAATGCCTGAAGTCCCACGCTCAGCACATACGGTTGGAATTCAAATCCTGCCACCCACCACAAGAAGCCAGGAAATAGCACGAATAAAACCGCCATGAAAAAGTTGGCGCGGCGGTTCTTCTGCCAAAGTAGATTGAATAGCCATAGCGCACCAAGCCCACCCAGCATGCGGGTCAGATACATGACAATGTGATACGGGAGCGGATTCAACCCAAATAGCGAAAAATATAACGCGTACAATGGTCCGCGGATGGGACGGGTATGCAGGGCGATCTCGATCAATGCTCTCGGGCCAACAACCAGCGCGTCATAAAGGAAGTACCAGTCGTCGCGATAATAGGTTAAGTCAGCGATGCGAGGGAGGTAGGTGAGTCCGGAGATCAGTGCAAGGAGAATGATCTCGAACCAGCGGGTTTGGGTTAGTTTTTTCAAATAAACCTCTTGCCAGGAATTTTCTTCCGTCTCAATCTTATCAACAAATTTCCCCTATGCATCCATCATGTTCTTTCATCAGGTGGCTGAAGGATTTATCAGAGTGGGAAAATTTCAGAGAAGAAGAAGCGGTTTCCAGGGCGCGTGAAGCGGACTCGTCTCACATATTCCGATATTACTATTCAACGCAGGTATTGGGAACGATCTCATAGTTGAAATTATAAGTGGCATCCGAGTAATAACTGACGTCATGCAGGAGGGGATAATCGCCGCCAAAATACTCATTGAAAAGGAGACGGAAGGAATTGACAGGCGTGATGGATGGATAGGCAAGATTGGTGACATCCCTGTCTGGAAAGTAGAAAGCCATGAAGTTCCCCATGCGGTTAATGGCGCCGCCATACCCGGTGGGCCCATGATCGCTCTCCAAAACAATAATTGGAGGGGTTGGCGAATTTTCGATGATTTCACGAAGGACCGGAATGATCCTACTGTTGGTGTAGATCAACTGGTCACGATAACCGATGCGGCTTGCCTCATCCTGATACTCTTGCACATCATTCAAGCCATCACCACTAGTACTAATGGTTACTTCCTCCCCGTTAGGTCCAAACACAAATGGAGGATGGGGCAGCATCAGGTGAGCATAAATGAATTTTGGACCAACCAGCCCCGGAATTTTGGGTAGGGTTTCCAGCATGTATAAATCCGCTTCACGCCGTGACGGATTACTGGAAATCCGGGTTCCAGCCTGTGAGTCAATGATGATACTGAACAAAGTGGTGTTGAGGAACATTTCTTCAAATGAGGTAAGTTTGGCATCCAATTGCACCAACAATGAAGAACGTTCTTGTGGTTGCAAAAAGTAGTCTGCATCCTCCCAATGTACACGTGGGTATCCGTTATAGAACGCAACTGTTTTGTAGCCCAGTCCCTCGAATATATTCCGGACCTGGCTATGGATAAGAAGGGGGGATGCCCAATATTTCACCTCATCCTGTTGGAGGTCAGATACAAGGTTTTGAATGTAATCCATATTCAGCGTGGATGAAATGGAAAGCTGGGTCCGTGCATAATTGCTTTGGCTGCACTGCACGACATAAAAACCCATATCCTCCAAATCACTTATGTATACCGAATTGTCATATCCAAACAGATTTTGCAACACATCCGCGCGACCGTAGGCATCCAGCACAATAAAATATACATCCGGAGCAGGTGAGGGAGCTGACAAATCATAAGAGGATAAGGCTTGTGTCTCCACCCTGGAATTGTAGACATTCTCTTCGATCACGTATTGACCGATGCTGATGACCGGGAAGAGCAGCAGGATCAAGGACATCGAATTGGCAAATGTTGTAAAAGGGCTCAGGTCTTTTATACGACGGATAAATATTACTCCGGCAACACCAATCAAAAGCCAGACTATCATAAGGTATTTGTGACGAAAAATTAGAATGCCGCCAACAACCACTTCCTTGAAAGTATGGATGTGACCATAGGTAAAGAACAACAATAAAATGAAGCCAAGGTACAGCCCGCTTTTTTGCCAGTCTTTTGTCAGCCAGTAAAACAAAAACAATAAGATGGCTGTGGAAAACATCAAAATGATCAACAACCGCCCAATGGAGTTGATGAATATCTCCTCCATATTCGCTGTATACAACGAAAGGACTGCGTATAAAGAGATCAAAAACGGATAAATAGGTGCATGCTTCATAAGCCTATCAATCTTTTTTCTTCTCCATCAAATACAGAAAGCGTTCGGATTCCTCAACAGCAACCTTCTCGCGGATGAAGAAACGTTCTGCAAATGCTTCTTCGAATGAATCCCGCGCGTAGTTTGTAAAAATGTCCTTGCGGCTTGATAAAAGTTTTTGCACCTGTGAATCAGACTTGGGTACAAATTCGATCACCAGCCAATTGCCTGCTTCAGCAAAGAAATCCGCCAGTTCAGGTAAGGGCACATTGTTGGAGATTGCCAGATGATGGATTAGAGCCAGCGCAAGCACCATGTCGGCGGGAGCTCGTTCGAGGAGCGAATCCCGTTCGCGGTTGTGCCAGCCGATGGACGGGCTGGGGTTGGTCAGGTCAAGCACCAGGGGAATAATATTCTGTTCACCTTTCGACTTTACCCGTTGATAGTTCTGTTCCACCGCCGCCGGGTCAATATCGAAAGAAACAGCAAGGATGCCTTTGTCACTCGCAAGGCGACTAAAGGTACCGTCGTTGGCTCCCAGATCCCAGACCATTTTGGGAGCCACTCTAGAGACCCAATCAGTCACGAGCCTCTGTTTGTGCTGGAAAGCCTTGTCTGAATAATTTGTGATGTTGTAGTAATCACCCCACTCCGTACCAGCCGGTTTCCACGTCAACTTCTTGACGGTTGATTGCAGGTTTTCGATCAATCCCAGCATGGCTTGTTTTGTCACTCTTCCAGAACCACCTTTTGGCTGATTGGCTGGATTGGCAGACTGCTTTTGCAGACGCGCGTGAAGATGGAGGTGTGTGAACAAGCCGAAGTTTAAGCGTGAACCGAAGGGCAGCAGACGGGAGGCAAGATCAAGCGGCACGCCGTCAATATAGACACGTAGTAGCTGATTAAGTCGAATATCCCTATAAGCCATCAACGCCAGAGGCGCAAGGAAGTGCTGGCAGAACTGACGATACGCATCCCAGGGGCTGCCCTCATGATAAATATCGAAGGAAAGCGAATCGATCAGAACCGCCCTGCCCCCAACCAATTGCATGTTATATGCACTCGCGTCCTTCAGGGTCATTCCCGCTTTAAGAGCGCGCTTTTGAATGGAAAGCGTCGTCAGTGCGGCTTCTTTCAATAACCCGAACGACCACTCATAAGGATACGAAATAAATGGCACATACTCAGGCTGTATTACTTTGTAAGCCTGGGTGGGTTCAATAGGAGGGATATCCGTCTCTTCATGAGGGATCAACAATCCGGCTTTGGTCAATTTGGCATATAAGCCCGATTCCATCAACAGAGAATACTCTGAAGCATAAGATTGATTAACCTGCCGATAGAGTATTTCATCTTGCTTGAAGATGAATCCATTCGGATCGCGGAACGAAGCCGCCACACGATTACTATTCTTCATCGTCCTCGTCTTCCTTCGAAGCATCTTTGCGTCCAAACAAAGATTTGATCTTTGCCCACTGCGAACGCAGGAGTACCCCCGCGCCAAGAAGAGCCGCCAGCAATATTTGCAGCAATATGGATCCAGACCCGGGATCAAGGTATGGTTTAACGGACAACAAGGTTGAAGCAAGTACAATCATTTTTCCTCCAAGGGATGTCGATCAGCAACAATCAATTCAATTATTACCAATCCAAATTCGTTTCAAAGCCCAATCTTATCAGCAAATCGCCCGCAACATCTTTGAATATCTTTTTGTGTTCTTCGGTAAAGTATTTCCTCCACTCCCCTGTCTTCCCCGAACGGAAGGTCGGAGACTTGGTCGGGTTGATGGCGGATTCGAGGGAGTCAAGAATTAATGGTCGGGACGCGTGAAGCGGGACACGGGCGAGGAAGTGATCCAGGATACGGTTCAAAGTCTGGACCCGATCCTGAATCAAATCTTCGAAGTGAATGGTCAACACTTGAGGCTGATCCAACCATCCCAAATACGGAATGAAGCGGTCAGCGATATTCGAGAATTCGATGTTTGAATCTGGTCTCCCAAGAATACTGACTTTCAGGCGAGAATTGAAATCAGGTAAAGATTGGTAATAGGCATGATGGACGTGGCGCGACTCCATTTCGGTGACGTAGAACACGTGCGAAACAACCACATCGCGCGGATCGCGAAAGATAAAGTAAGGAACGAATTTGGATGATGTCACTCGGGCAATGGCTTCGGGTCGGGCGAATAGGTGCGCAGATGCAACATCTCGCGAACGAAGTGAATCGAGCCAGTGAAGCGCCTGCTCAGACGCGCGCTTGGCTCCGCTCTCACCTTCATATTCTGCATAAAACGAATGGACGCGCTTGGCATACGGTGCGACATTCGCAAAACCAAGCAGGATCTGGTCAAGCAGATGCGTGCCGCTCTTGGGAAAGGAAATGCCAAGCAGAATGGGCAGGTCAGCAGGCTGTGATCGAAAGCGGATACGTTGTACCTTTTTTTCGGTTTGGTATAAAATTGAACGGAGCAATGAGATCAATGACATGGGGAGTATTTAACCACAATTTCGCTTTCGAAGCATAGACTTATGCCCAGCCACAGAGAAAATGAGTTTTCTCAAAGATCTCTGCGAACTCTGTGGAGAAAAGCTTTGTAGGCTGTCTGTTATATAATTGGACACAATGAAAACCACCATTTTCAACACCCCCATTCTCAGCTATATCTTTCACATTCTAGCGAAAATCTTCATGTGGCTCGCTGGCTGGCGCGTGGACGGGAAACTCCCCGATCTGCCGAAATTCGTCCTGATCGGTGCACCGCACACCTCCAACTGGGATTTCATCCTTTTCCTCGGTTTGATGTTCTACCTGCGTGCGAACGTCAAATTCATGGGCAAGGCGGAGTTGTTCCGCCCACCGTACGGATGGTTCTTCTACTATTGCGGCGGATATCCCGTTGACCGAAAAAAGTCCACTGGGTTGGTAGAACAAATGGTGACAGCCATCAACAAGGAAGATAAATTCATCCTGACCATCACCCCCGAAGGGACACGCCATTACGTGACCGATTGGAAGCGCGGTTTTTATCACATCGCCAAAGGCGCGGGGATACCCATTGCCATGGCGCAGGTCCACGGCAAGCAAAAGACCGTCCGCATTTTGAAGGATGTATTCCATCCCACCGATGATATCGAAGCGGATATGCAAGCGATCAAGGGAAAGTTTGAAGGTGCTGTGGGGATAAAGCCACGGCGAAAATATATTACCCTTGAGACCTGACATGCCTCATCAGCGCCCATAGGCTTGGAACTCATGGAACACCTTTAAACACGACATCAACGATGACTTCCTCTGATTGGTGAGGTTTTCACATCTCAGCCAACATTATGATTGAAAGGATAATCAATGAACCTGCGATCCTTTGGCAACACAGGCATGCAAGTCTCCGAGATCGGACTCGGTGCCTGGCAACTCGCGAACCCTGATTGGGGAGTGAGCGATAAGAACGAAGCTTTAGAGATCGTGCAGAAATCCGTTGAAGCAGGCTGCAACTTCTACGACACTGCCCCAGGCTACGGCGGAGGAAGAAGCGAAGAACTACTCGGCGAAGGATTGAAGTCTGTGCGCAAGGATGTGGTCATCTGCACCAAGTTTGGTCACACCGCACATGGCAAAACGGATTTCAGCACGGGAGCCATTCGTCCATCCCTCGAAACCAGCATGAAGCGGCTCCAAACCGATTATCTCGACATCGTCCTGATGCACAACCCGCCGCGCGAAGTGATGGATGGCAGGATTGCATCACATTACGAAGAGTTCGAGAAACTCAAGGCAGAGGGGATCATTCGTGAATACGGCGTGTCTCTCGATTGGCGTGAAGAATTGGAATTAGTTTTGGATACAACGAAGAGCAACGCCGCGGAAGTATTCTTCAATGCCTTCTATCAAGAGACATTGCCCGCCTATCAAAAAGCGCAAGACCGCGGCATGGGCTTGATCATCAAAGTGCCTTTGGATTCGGGCTGGCTTTCAGGCAAGTATCGAGCGAATCACAAATTCGATGGCATTCGCGATCGCTGGTCGCCCGAAGTGCTGGAACGCAGAAGTATCCTTGTTGAAAAGTTTGCAGAGTTGGTTCCCGAAGGGACTTCCATGGCACAAGCCGCTCTGCAATTCGTCCTGGCACAACCGCAAGTGTCAACAGTGATCCCTGGTGCAAAAAGCGTTGGGCAAGCCCTGTCCAATTTCGCCGCCGCGGAAAAGCGACTCAGCCCTGAAATAGTCCAAGCCATACGTGATCTGTGGACGAATGAGATCGAGAGCAATCCATTGCCGTGGTAAGAAACTTATGTAGTTCTTAAATCATCAGCCACGGATTTACCCATTCGGGCACAATATCACGAATTTACGCGGATTATTTTTCCGTGAAAATCAGTGGAATCCGTGGCTACATATTATAAAATTTCGCGTCCTGAACGGTTATCAGTTTACTTCGCCTCAGCCATTGCCTTTTTAAATTCGATCAACGCTTGAATGGGTGTTGGGTCAACCTCGTAAGCCATGGCAAGATAATAAGCCATGTAATCGCCAAAGAGAATGGTCGTCCACATGTGAGCAAGGGGTGTTTCCCCACGTGCATCAGTGACATCCGTGTTCAAACCTTCGAGCATAAACGCTTTGCGGGTCAATTCCAGACGTAAATGGTTGCGCGGATGATCGGATGGCGCGCTTAGGAAGATGTTCATCGTCTTCGAATTAAGCATTTCGTGCGGATTGATCGTGCCAGCCAGCGTATTGTGGTTCGCCTCAGGGATGAACTCGAAGTTCGCTCCCGCCTTGGCAACTTCGTTCAACTGTCCCTTCCAGCGGCGCGCAACCGTGCTGAGCAGTCCAGATCCCATGATCGTCACCCACCGCCCCACCAATTGACCGGCGTAGCGCTTTGCAGGGTTGTTCGCGGCAGGCACATCCGCTTTGATATGTTCCTGCGATTTCTTCATGGATGCGACCGCATCATCAACAACTTCTTTTTGATCGGGGATAAAACCCAATCGCTGGAACATCGCCAGCAATAAACCAAATGAAAAACCGACCGCGGCACGCGGCTGACCGGCATGGTCGAACGTCCAGACAGGGATGTTGCTCGCTTTGGCACGTTTTTCCAGTTCACCACCTGTACATACAACAATGATTCGGCATTCGGCTTTGCGCGCGGCTTCGAAGGCTTCGAGAGTCTCCTCGGTGTTGCCGGAATGGGAGGAACATATCACCAGCGTCTCCGCGCCGCGTGCAAAGAGGGGTAGACCATAGTCACGATGGACGGAAACAGGTATCGGGGCAAGTGAAGCGGAGTATGAGGCGAGCAGGTCGGCACCGATGGCAGATCCACCCATGCCGGCGATCACCACTTGCCTGAATCCAATCCAATCAGGGAGCGGATGTTTCATACCTAATTGATAAGCATATCCCAACTGGTCGGGGAGATTATCGATTTCCCCAAGCATATTGAGGGTGTCGAGTTGTTTGAAGCGGTCTACATCGTCAAGATTCATTATGACTCCCAAAAGAATGATATGCGATGATTCTACAACATATTTCGAAATAATTTGCATTGATATTGATAGGTTATGAAGGACCGCTTGGCGCGACGATGAATTGATAGTGATGTGTAGGCATTCCTGTTAGAATATCAGGGATTCCAGAGGAGGTTTCCCATGTTCAAACGAAGACTGTTGAGCATGGTTTTGTTGGCGGGGATGTTACTAGGGCAGTCTGTGCCGTTGGCACATGCCGCCGCCGTTTGCGACCAGGCACAATTTGTATCAGATATTACAGTTCCGGATGGCGCTTCCTTCGCGCCTGGGGCTGTATTCACCAAAACGTGGCGTTTCATGAATATCGGCACCTGCACCTGGACGACATCTTATAAACTCGTCTACGCAGGCGGGGATGTGCTGGGAACCACAACAGCGGTCAACCTGCCGGTGAATGTGCCGCCGGGGCAAATGCTCGATATTTCCGTGAACTTGACAGCACCTGCGCTTGCGGGTCATTACAAAAGCTTGTGGAAGTTTACCAATGCATCGGGCGCGCAGTTCGGCATCGGAGATTCGGCAAGCGAAGCATTTTGGGTGGATATCAATGTGGTATCAACAGATGCGGTCATTTATGATTTCGTTGCCAACGCTCCCTACGCAAAATGGAAGAGCGGCGCGGGCACATTGCTCTATCCCGGCACAAGCGGCGATCGTCGTGGCTTTGCCTACCAGGTGGACAGACCTCATCTCGAAGATGATTCGTACGATTCACTCCCGGGTTTGTTGACCGTACCTCAAAATAAATATAATGGCTACATTCAAGCCACCTACCCGGAGTTTGAAGTTCAGAAGGGTGACAAACTGGAAACACTAGTCAACTGCGAATTCGGCGCAACAGGCTGTTACGTCACCTTTCGAATTGACTATCTGCTTCCGAATGGACTCCAAAAGAAATTCTGGCAGTGGAAGGAAGCACCAGATAATCGCTTCTACCGCGCAAGCCTTGACCTAAGTCCACTTGCTGGACAAAAGATCCGTTTCGTTTTCATGCTGTTATCAACAGGCACAGCCAGCAATGACCGCGCCATTTGGGGATCACCGCGCATCATCCGCGCCGGGACAGTACAACCACCGGCTCCTCCCCCGACCTTGACCCCGCTCCCGCCCCTCACGCCGACTCCAACGCCGATCACACCTCCGCCTCCTACGATCGAACCGGGCGGCTGTGACCGTGCGTCCTTTGTCACAGATGTCAACGTTCCGGATGGAACGATCTTTACACCGGGTGCGGCTTTCTCCAAAACCTGGCGCATCAAGAATACCGGTTCCTGCACATGGACCAAGGATTACAGACTGACTTATTACAGCGGCGAAGTGATGAATGCACAGGTTGCCGTTCCCATGCCATTCTATGTTTATCCGGGCGAAACAGTTGACGTTACGGTCAACATGGCCGCACCAAGCGCGCCGGGGAACTACCGCAGTTTTTGGATCCTTGCCAATGCAAGCGGGAAAATGTTTGGCATCGGCTCAGATGCGTCGAATCCCTTCTGGGTGGAGATCAATGTGGCAGGTGAACCCGCACAGGAAAATGGATACAACTTCTGGTCGAATGTCTGCGCTGCCCAATGGAAGAGCGGCGCGGGTTACCTTCCCTGCCCCGGCACGGACGGCGATGGCAAAGGTTTCGTTATTGCAGATAACTTCTCACATCTCGAAGACGGCACAATGGGACCTGCACCTACGTTGCTGATGTCACCGCAGAACAAATACAATGGCTACATTCAAGGATTCTATCCTGCTATCACTGTTCAACCCGGGGACCACTTCCGTTCGGTTGTTGGGTGTGATTATGGCACCAGTTGTTATGTCACCTTCCGTTTGGATTACATGAATCCCAACGGATATATCGGCAACTTCTGGCAGCGACGAGAAATAAACGACAAAAAGAACTACACCGTTGATGTGGACTTAAGTCCGCTGGCAGGGAGAAGCGTGCGTTTCATCCTCACCATCCTTGCAACTGGCAGCGCTGCCGGTGACCGCGTCCGCTGGGGCGCACCGATGATCATCCGCGCAGGTACTGAAATTCCTGTCACACCCATCCCGCAGGCTACTACGCAGGTACCTTCTCCGACGTTTACGCCTTCCCCGACCAATACACCCACTAACACGCCCAAAGCACCGATCTACGCGCCGACCCTCAGTTCGCTGCACATGCTTGACGAGTTGAACGGATGGGCGATCAGCGATCGATACGTTCTGCGTACCTTCAACGGCGGTAGGAACTGGGCTGTTGCACGATATGAAAGCAATCCCGCTGGCGGATTCTTCCCAACCATGAACAAAGCCTGGGTAATCAGTAACTATGCCGAAACAGGTGCCGGCTCGCTCTACCGCACAACAGACGGCGGGGTAAACTGGATTAGATACGATGTTCCGTTCAATGGCGGATCCATCCAGTTCCTGGACGACAACATCGGTTATGTGCTTCAAATCACTGGTGCGGCGATGCAAAAGCAATCCGTCGTCATCTACAAGACCACGGATGGCGGCGCCACCTGGACACTGAACTACAACAACGATCCCACTGTACCGGGGTCAAGCAACACGCTTCCGCTCGGCGGGCACAAGAACGGTATGACATTCAGCAATGCCACCACCGGCTGGATCGGCGGTGATACTCCCACTGACGGATACTTCTACTTCTATAAGACAATTGATAGTGGCGTTACCTGGTCACGGCTTCAACTGGCACTACCCGCTGGTTACGAATCTGCTTACATCACAACAACCGCGCCGAAATTCTTCGGAGCAAATGACGGCATTCTCCCGGTTTGGATGGGCATCGGCATTGGCATGCGTGACCTGTTCCTGTATGTCACTCATGATGGCGGCAACACATGGACACCTTCTCCCGCATTCGCTCGCAATGCCCAACAAACAGAGATCATCTCCATGAACAACGCAATCAGTTGGGACTGGGCGAACATCTTCCACGTTACCAGCAACTCAGGCAATACATGGACAATCGTCACGCCCAATGTCACATTTGGGGATGGTTTCCGCGAACTGGACTTTGTCTCACCGACCACCGGCTGGGCACGCCTGCAAGAAGTGGATGGGCATACCGCACTTTACCGAACAACTGACGGCGGTTCAACCTGGACCATGTTGTATGGTCACACCACCCCCACGCCCACGCCGGAACCATCCGCTTTTGCCCAATCAATTGTGAACACACTGAACGATCGCAACTTCACTGCATTGCCATCCCTGATGGACTCAAGCTTTACCTTTGCCTTCTGGGAATCCCAGTCAACAGCTTATCCATCCGATCAAGCCATTGCAGCCATGCAGAATAATTATTTCAGCGCAACGCCCATGGCATCGGACCATGACAAGGATTTGACGACACTACTTGGCGGCTTAAATCCATATGGGATCATGAATCTCGATCCGGCAAAATCCCAGGCGTTATTTGTCTCGGGCTGGGGGATCGACGGCAGGGCAGAAGCGATCCTTTATGTCACTCAACGCGCTGATGGAAGCCTGTATTGGCACAGCGTTCTCATCGCCCCACAGGGATTTGCCCAACATGCCACACCCACGCCTTCACCCGCCTCTCTACTCGGACCGTATGCTGTCATCCGGGTGACAGAAGGTGATGTGTTGAACATCCGCCAGTTGGCTGGAGTCAGCTATCCCGTAATCGGATCGTTCGCTTCAGACGCGACAAATGTCATGCGGACAGGTCCAATGGCTGGAGGACCGGATGGCTCCATTTGGATGGAAGTCCAGAACCCAAGCGGCGGGGTGGGCTGGGTTAATGCATTCTATCTAACAGAGTATGTGACGCATGATGTCTTCTGTGCAGACACGCGCATCGCGCCGTTGATCGAAAAGTTGAAGGCGAGCATGAACCAATCGGATGGACTCATGCTGTCTCAACTGGTCAGCCCGGATCATGGCATGAACGTTCACCTCTGGGCGTATCAACCACCGGTATCCTATACTCCCGAGAAAGCGGTCGGCGCGTTCGTGAGTACCGAGATATTCAATTGGGGCTCAGGTCCGCGCGGCGAACCGGATTATGGCACATTCAAAGACATCATCCAACCCAAGATGTTGGATGTGTTGAACGCGCCAAACATGGAAACGTATTGCGATTCGTTGGACAAGGTTTATCCGCTCTATCGTCCATGGCCCTATCCGGGTATTCGTTACTACAACCTCTACCGCCCTGGCACCCCCGGTGTTGAATTGGATTTCCGCACCTGGCTGATCGGTATTGAATACTACCAAGGCGAGCCATACATCTACGGAATGGTCAACATCGTTTGGGAACCTTAAGACAATTAGCCACGGATTGCACTGATTGACACGGATTGATTAAGATATCCGTGAGAATTCGTGATATTGTGCCCGAATGGGTAAATCCGTGGCTAAAAATCCAGGAACAGGGTGAATTACATCGCGCTTTTTATAAACTTCGCCAGGTCCTTCTTTATCTTCCTCAACGAGGGCATATGGATGTACATCATGTGCCCCGCCTCATAATATTCCATTGAAACATTCTTGCGCACGGATTCATCCAATCCAAGATGGTTAAAAGTATATTCGGTTGCGAAATAGGGTGTACCAAGGTCATAATACCCGCTCGCCACAAACACCTTTAGATATGGGTTATACGTCATCGCGGCGCGCAGGGTCTCGCCCACGTTGACGTACGCATTCTCAAATTCCTTGTACGACCACGGTCGTACAAAACTGCTCAATATCTCATACGGCAAATCCGATTCAAATTTCAATTCACGGCGAATGTAATCGTAGAACGCGGCAGTGTAGGGTCCCAGGATATTCGTCAGTAGAGGATCATATTCGGGTGTTTCGGTTACTCCCAAACGATCCCGACCGATGAGGCGGCTGTCAAGGCGACCAATTGTCTGATCCCGGTCACGCAGAAGTTCCTTGAAATAATGGAAGGCGTGGATGCGCAGGTTCGAGCGTTCGATGAACGTCTCAGAGATACCTGTGTAATAGGAGGTTCTCTTCACAATATCGGCGCGTTCCGATTTGCCAAGCAAATCGCCCATGCGCAGAGCCTTTGCATACTCACCAAGGGCATACTCCTCCGCTTCCTTGAGCCACTCCTTCAAAGTCCGTTTGGGCTTGAGCACATTGTGATACCACGCAGTGGCGGTGTACACCGGCAGGAAAAGGATATTTGGCAGGTCATTGTTAATCCTGAAATCGAGTGTTGTGAAATCAAGCACCACCGAGATCAGCATGATGCCGTTCAAATACATGCCATGCCGCTGCTGTAAATACCCGGAAAGCCCCGCCGAGCGCGTCGTGCCATACGACTCACCGATCAGGAACTTCGGTGAAAGCCAGCGGTTCTCCCGCGTGGTATACAGGCGGATGAAATCCCCGACAGACTCGATATCCTTTTTGAAGCCATGCCACTCTCTTGGCTTCTCCCCTTCCACGGGTCGGCTGTAGCCCGTGCTCATCGGGTCAATGAACACAAGGTCAGTCTCATCCAGGATCGAATAATCGTTGTTCGTCAACTTGTAAGGCGGAGGCGGCAACTCGCCATCATCCTTCAACAACACCCGCTTCGGACCCAGCATACCGAGATGCATCCACACAGACGATGAGCCTGGTCCACCGTTGAACGAAAATGTGATCGGACGCTTGGATGGGTCGCGCACGCCATCCTTGGTGTACGCGACAAAGAAGATCTGTGCGCGCGGCTTCTCGCCTTCCGCTTCTTTCTCACGATCGTTTGTCTCCTCTTTCATGACCATCGTCCCCGCTGTGACCGTGTACCTGATCTCCTTTCCTCCGATCTTCATCGCGTGCCTCGTCACGATGAGATTATCCTTCGGGGTCGGCTGCTCTTCCTTCTTTTCGTCTTTCTTCTGTTCGGGTTTCCCCTCGACTTTGTTCAGGGCGCGCTTTTCTTCTGCCATTAGTTACTCCTTTGAATGTGTTTTATTTGTTCCTACCTGCCATCCATCAAACTCATCGCACGTTCCGCCATAGCCGTGATGGTAAGACTCGGGTTGACGCCCACATTGGCAGGGATGGCGGACGCGTCGACAACATACATTCCGGGGTAGTTGAAGACTTCATGCTTCGAGTCAACCGCTCCTTGTTCAGGGTCTGCACCAATGGGACAACCTCCCAAAATATGCGCAGTGACCGACATGTTCAGCGCGCTCTCCAGCAAAGCATTATGCGGTGTCCCGCCGGAGACTTTGGCATACGTTCGCGCAGCTTCATTTGCTTCAGGGATATACGTCGGTGCGCACTTGCCCTGATGAGCCACCGACTGCAATCCCGCGCGGAAACCTGAGAAGAATCCGCGCCCCCAGGTGAAGGCGATCTGATTGTCTTTGTTTTGCATGGTGGAAACAAGCGTGATGCGCTTATGCCAGTTCTTGAACACGCGCAGGGATGCAGTTGCTTCCAATGGGTGGATGATGAAATGCAACAAGGTCTTCAATGCACGAGTGAGCGGGTTGAACCCATCCACAAGTGGACCCGAATACAACTTCATGAACCAGTAACTTTGAGGCAAACGGTTCTGTGTGATGTGCGTGTGCTCATTGGCATGAAAGTCAGATGAAATGGCGGGACCGTGACTCATGTCCACAGATTTGTCCGGATGCAATACACCTGTGATGGCTTCGGAATTCGTCCGCACGCGTTGACCAAGCATCGGCGAGAGATGAGTCAAAGTTCCAGCAGTCTGTGACGCAAATAAAAGTTCCAGCGTGCCCAAAACTCCGCCAGCGAGAATCAGCTTGCGGGCAGTCAGAGGCGGATACTTCATCCGATGAAGCGGATTGACCATCTCAATCGAGTATCCATTTTCGATGGGGCGGATCAATATCGCTTTGCGTTCGGGGAGAATTGTTGCGCCCAGTTTTTCGGCAAGATACAAATAATTTTTATCGAGCGTGTTCTTGGCACCGTTCACACAACCCGCGAGACACGCACCGCATTCAATGCATCCACTGCGCATGGGACCTTCACCGTTGAAGAATGGATCGGGCGTGTTCTCCGCGCCGAAATAAATGCCGAGTGGAACGGGACCATACGTGTGCGAAACGTTCAATGCGGATGCTGTTTGCTTGAGAAATTCATCCTGAATATGAGACGTGGGACAGGTGACACGCCCCAACATGCGCGCCGCGGTTTGATAATGCGGACGCAACTCGGATTGCCAATTAACGCCCATCTCATTCCAAGCAGGGTCATGATAAAACGCCTGCTTGGGTTCAAGCAGCACCGCCGCATAGACCAGACTTCCGCCACCAACGCCAACGCCGCCAACGATGTTGACGTGTTTGAAAAAACGCTGTGTGAAAAAACCTTTAAGACCGAGCGCGGGCATCCAGAAAAGATGGAGCGGAGAATGATTGGCTTTTTCGATGTCTTTCGTGTTGATGCGCCGTCCCTGCTCAACGACAGCAACACGATATCCCTTTTCACTTAACCGCAAGGCGGCAACACTGCCGCCAAAACCCGAACCGATGATGATTGCGTCGTAGTCCATAATTTTTTACCACAAAGGGTACCAAGTTCACAAAGATTTTTACGAATGGAAGAAAATCAGATCCGAACCACGGAGACACCAAGGCACGGAGTTTTTTTGTGATTTCGAGTCTCAGTGGTTCATTGCCTCTGTTTTCTGTAAAACAAATGGGAACGCCAGCCCGCGCAAACCGCTGACATTGGCAATGGTCATTCCAAGAATTCTTGTGTCATCGATGCGGCGGAGTTCGTCCACCACATACATCCAAGGGAATGGATTGCCCGGTTGGTAATGCAATGCAAGACCATCTTTGTGGTCAATGAATGATTTTGCTTTTACGAATTTCATCGGGAAGCGGGTTGAGAATTTCCCCGCACGCAGAACAATATTAATAGCTGTACCATCATCGCGAAATTCTTTTCCCCACCAGCCGCCAAGTCCTGTGATGACGAGTGCGGGATTGGCAGATGTCCGCAACCACGCAGGTCCAACGAACGCAGCCTGATAGGTGCCGCGCAAAGATGCTGGATCAGGAACAACGAGCGAAGCGAACACCCCCCGAAACTTTCCAAGCGCCATTTGATCGAATTCAGCGACCTGCATGATCTCTCCCTTTCACAAGCTCTGCAACTTTATCGAGCGGCAGCGCATTCACCGTTCGCCCGCGATGCCCAGTCATTGTTTCAGCCATACATAACGAATTATAAATCGCTTCCTCGGTCGCTTCGATCGCCGCTTCGAACAATGGCGACATTAACTCATTCGGCACTTCGGGGCATGCCCAAACCTTGCTTCTCCGTTCAGCAGTTCTTCTCACATCTGCATTCGTCGAAAACGCGATTGCATAATCCCCCGAGCCATTGCTCATGGATGCGCCTGTGCGTGCCAGCCCAGCCAATCCGCGCAACGCCAATCGTTTGAGATTGCGATCCCATAACGGCGCATCGGTCGCGATCACGATCATGATCGAGCCATCAGCAGATTTATCAAGTTCAGCCTTCAAATAATATTGTCCCAACTCTTTTCCCACATGGGCTCCATCCATTTGCAGGACTCCTCCAAAATTGGACTGCACCAACGCCCCCACCGTATATCCACGGAGGGATTTCGGCAACACACGCGAACCCGTGCCAATACCGCCTTTCCATCCAAAGCAGACCGTTCCCACTCCCGCGCCAACGCATCCTTCTTTGACCGAACCTGTTTCAGCGGCATTGAGTGCTTCCAACACTGATTCCTTTTTCACCGCCCTCTTGCGGATGTCATTCAGCCAACCATCATTCGTCTCCCCCACAACAGGATTCACACTCCGCACATCTTCATTGCCTACTTGATTCAACGTCCACTCGATCAAAGCCTCCGCCGCCACAGCGACAGAAAGGGTATTCGTCAAAACGATCGGCGTTTCGATCTCTCCAAGCTCATCCACCTGGGTATACCCCACCAACTTCCCGAATCCATTTCCCACCACGATCCCCGCAGGGACTTTATCCTGAAAAATATTTCCACCGTGTGGAAGAATGGCTGTCATACCCGTGCGAACATCATCTCCTTCGATCAGCGATACATGACCAACCTTTACACCTGCGACATCAGTGAGCGCGTTCAATTTACCAGTTGGCAAAACACCGGGAGCAATCCCCAATTCGCGCGCACGTTTGCGTGGAGCATTCATTATTTGATCGGCTTCAACCACACAGAGGGAAAGAACTTCGCCGCATGGACATAACTTTCGAAGGTGCCATCCACTGGTTTATCAGACCAACGGTTCCAGGTTTGGTCCATGCGCGGGTGGCGTTTGGATACATTCATCATATATTCTGCCACTTCTTCATCTGACGCAATTTCAGCAACCGCATCGAACTTCCTCCTCCCCACCTGAACATGGACTTTGGGATTCTTTTTCAGGTTTTTGAACCAGTCCGTATTTCCTCCCCACCCCGCCGCTATACGATAACGGTCAATCTCTTTGTCGTATTCATACTCCAGTGGGGTATGACGCGGTCGTCCGCTTTTACGACCGGTTGTTGTAAGCAATAACACATACTTGCCAATCATCCAACCCATGCCGAGTTTATATTGCAGGATGGGCATTTTGAACAACCATTTGAACACAGGACCAACACTCTCCTGCGGTACGAGACCCATGATCCATGTTTCCGTCCGGTTATATATCTTTTCGATCAAACCTATCCTTTTCATCTTTCCTCCCAAATGCATCAGTGAAAAACGATTTACATGAACGGCTTACCGATCAAATCCAACCTGAGGCGCATCTTCACGTCGTTATCGACAAATAGAACTCCATGCAATTGATGGACGGGATGAAAATCTGCACCTTCCAGGATCGCGCTATTCTCGGGCACAGAGCCGTCCCCATTGGATTTCGCTTCATACACCGATTGAGTGATCTTTTCATCAGGATTCCGATGTAGTTTAATGCGATCCACCGTCTTTTGACCATAGCCAAAAATGCAGGTGGTTGGAATGCTTGTAGACAAGCCCAATTCCCGTTTGAATTCACGCGCCGCCTGCCACAAAGCCTTTTGCTCCGGTGCGAGCCAGCCATCATCCTTCATGAAATTATAAGGCTGACCGAACTGGTCCACACCGCAGGCATATACTGGGAGAATCTGATACGAAGTATAAAACGTGGAGATCACCTTGCGCAATGTTTCACCCATCAGTCCGAACGGCAGTACATCTGGTCCGAACAGCAAACTCGAAACCGCGGCAGGCGTCCCCAAATGCGGACCGCCCATCAGGATCAATTTATCGACCTTATCCTTGCCTCCCAATCGCTCCACATAATACCGGCTGACAAGTGTCCCCAGGCTGTGAGCAACAAGCTTGATCGGCTTGACAGGTAACGCATCGATGAACTGGGACAACTGTTTCGCCGTCAAGCGGATATCCTGCCGCCAATCGTACGCGAACTCGAAGAAATCCTTCCCACGCGTGTATCCCAAATCTTCGACAAGATAGTCCCCCATCTGGCTGTACTGTTCCAATTTGATCAGGTTCGGCACGACAACCACTTCCTGCAAAATGCCGCGCGGCTCGATGCCCGGAATGCCAGGATACTTCAAAAACTCCGGTTCCTTGAACAGCAGTTTCAGATTGGGCCAGATACGTTCCTTGCCAAGCCATAACTCCGAACCCATGATGCCCGGGACAAAAACCACAGGATGCCTCTCCGGAATTTTAAAGGATGTCCCAGCGATTGTCAGATGTTCTTCCATGAAGCCGCTTTTATAAATAATGGTTGCATATCCCAATTTCACAGCCACCCCATTGTCGAGAATCACCTCGCCACATCTTTCACCGTTCACGAACATCCCGTTACTGCTGTTAAGATCCTTCATCTTGAAAGTCCGATGATCCCGGACGATCTGTGCGTGTGAACGTGAAACGCTTGGATGTTCAATAACAACATCATTGTTTGCACTGCGACCTATGGTCAAAGAATCCACTTTATTGTTGAGCAAAACTTCCCAGGTCTTGTCGGGGGTGTAAATAACGATACGGTCTTCGCTCGTATCATTGAGAACAGTCGGCAGGACAAAATCCGCAACAGTACGGTCAAGGTCAAGTTCTGATTCGATGATCGTCATCCCCTCATCTTCTTCGGATGACCGCTCATAGCGGATCTGACTCTCACCCAATTGGATGACATCCCCCGGCTGGATGACCGCTTTATCGACTTTGTTTCCGTTCACCCTTACGCCGTTGGTTGACCCAGCATCAGTGACCGCTACCTCCCCCCCAGCAGTGAACTCGAAACGTGCATGCAGGCGCGACATCTTCGAATCCATGATCACAATATCGTTCGTTTGTCCGCGTCCCACGGTGATCTCTGATTTGGAGACTTCAAACTCCTGTTCACCTCCACCGGGAAGTTTGAGTTTTAAATAACCCAGCGCTTGATTCATAAAGTCAGTTTCTCCTTAATTAGGGCAGGTCGAAACAATTTCCGCTTTCCAGAATGATCGAATGGTTCGGGTTGGCAACCAACGCGCACATCTGCGTGGCGGCAACAGGCTTGTCAATTACACGATATTGAGTAAATGGACGTGGTCCGCCATACAGTTTCCAGGGTCCGCTGCCGGGACTACCCGCCTGTTCGACGGGAACAGTATTGAAGAAGAAATGGATATGTTGACCGGGCAATTGCTCCGTATATCCAAATGTTTCATATTCAACAACATAATTCCCGGATTCATTGACCGTAATATTGTTGATACGCGCATACAAGGGCGGCAGGGTGCTTGTTGCTGTCGGTTCGATGGTTGGGGTGGATTCAACAGTTGGTGTAGATATCGGCACATCTGTGCTTACAGGGACTGCTACTACCGTAGCTGTATCGGCAGGCTGGGTTAGGGTCGCTGTTGCGGTCGGTTCGGGAGCGGGAGACAATACATTCCGAAAAGCCAACCAGCCACCAAGCAAGAGAACCAGAACTATGACCCCTGCGCCACCGAATTTGATGAGAGGCGAAATGGATATCGGTGCGGCAGGTTTTGAATCCGTTTTCAACTCTGCCTTGTAAGCTAAGGGCTTTTCTTCAACAGCCAGGGATGTTTTCTCGGCATCGTATTGCGGAGAAGGTTGATCCAGCCTGGTTGGTTCGTTTATTATTGAATCAACCATTTCAGGCATTGGTGTAGACACACTCCAGGGTTCAGTCTGATCTTCGGTCTGGGGCGCGGTCTTATTTGTTTCAGCGATGGCAGAATCTGTTGTCGGCGAGGAAGAGGTGGCTGGTGCTGAATCAGTTTCGAGTTTGGAGAGGATGCGGCGCAAGTCCCCTGCCATTTCACTGGCGGAGCGGTAACGGTTTCCCCGATCCTTTTCGAGCGATTTGTTCACAATCCGGATCAATTCAGGGGGAAGATCAGCCCGCTTCGAATTCAGGTCGGGGACAGGGTCATTGAGATGTCGCATAAGGAGCGACATTGCTGAGGGTGCATCGAAGGGCGGATCACCACTCAGCATTTCGTAGAACGTTACACCAAGCGAATATAAATCGGAACGCTCATCAGGAACTTCAGAGCGGATGACCTCCGGCGACATGTAGCGCGCCGTGCCGACGACCGCGCCGGTTGCGGTATGTGTTGTGTCATCGAGGAGTTTGACGATGCCGAAATCCATAAGGATGGCATCGCCGTGCACGTTGAGCATGATGTTGGCAGGCTTGATGTCGCGATGGATCATTCCCTGTTTGTGTGCGTAGGTAAGCGCGTCACAAACATTAATCATGGTCCTGATTGCCTGAGCAACAGGCATTTTGGTGTTCGACGATTTTAGGTGCTTCAACCGATCCTGAAGCGTTTCGCCGGGGACGAACTCCAGAACCATATAATGGACATCGTTATCCGTGTTGAAATCGTAAACCTGTATGATGTTCTGATGGCGCAACGCAGCAACTGCCGCCGCTTCGCGTTTGAAGCGGTGGATAAAATCTTCTTCGGTGGAAAGGTGCGGGTGAATGAGTTTTATCGCGACGACGCGCTTTAAATTGGGGTCAAGCGCCTTATAGACCGCCGACATGCCCCCCTTGCCAAGTAATGCTTCAATTTTGTATCTTCCGTTAAGGGATTGCCCAATCCAGGTAGATTGCTCCATCCTTCTCCTCTCATCTTTCACAAAACACGAACCGATGGGAAGATTATACAATCTTACAAATCAGACCGCAATACTAAGCTTGCTTGATTGTGCTGATTCGCGCGTATACATCCTTTTTACTCCACCCACTTTGCTCAGCCAGTTCAGCGGACATTTCTTTTGCAGATTTTTCGCCCAATTGTGCATTCCGAATGACTTCGAGCAGTTGTTCTTCTGTCCATTTTTCGTGCTTATCTTTGGGCTTGCCTTCCACCACCAAGGTGAACTCTCCACGCGCAGGTTGTGCCTTGAAATATTCCACTGCTCCGCTGATTGCCCCACGCCAATATTCTTCGAACATCTTGGTCATTTCGCGGGCTACGCAGATACGACGGTCTCCGAGAACAGAAAGCAAATCTTCAAGCGATTCAACAATACGATACGGCGATTCGAGAAAGATGAGCGTATAGGACAGGTTGGCAATTTGCCCCACGAATTTGTGCCGCTCGCTCGTCTTGTGGGGAAGATATCCAAGAAACAGGAACGAGTCTGTAGGCAAGCCGGAAACGGTCAGGGCGGCGACGGGGGCTGATGGACCGGGAACAGGTATCACGTCGAAGTTTGAGGCGAGGGCGGCTTTGACCAATTCGTAGCCGGGATCGTTGATGGCAGGAGTCCCTGCATCCGACACCAATGCCACGTCCCCGGTGGAAAGTTTTTCAAGGATGAAATCCAGTTTATTGATCTTGTTGTGTTCGAAATAGCTGGTGATGGGAGTTTCGATCTCGAAGTGATTGAGCAGTTTACCCGTGTGACGTGTATCCTCCGCCGCAATGAGACTCGCCTCCTTCAAAATACGGATCGCGCGCGGCGACATGTCTTCGAGATTGCCGATGGGGGTTGCGACGAGATAAAGTGTGCCCATGTGACGATTGTATCACTGCCTGTTTTCTGCACCCGTGACAACAAGACCCTGCAGGAAATATTTTTGAGCGAGGAACAAAACAACCACAGGCACGAATAATACAATGATCGTCGCGGCTTCGATCACATTGTCAATGCGGATCAAAGACTGGTAATTTTGAACCGCGAACGAGATCGGCAGAAATGCAGAACCTGTGCCAAGATAGAGAAACGAGAGGCGGGTCTCATTCCATGTGTAGAAGAAATGCAGTAATGAGACTGTGATAACGACGGGCCACGATTGCGGCAGAATGACAGAAATCAGACGGCGCAAAGGTCCGGCACCATCGAGCATGGCGGCTTCTTCCAGATCAATCGGAAAGCTTTTGAAATTCTGGCGCAGGAGAAAGATATACACTGCATTCCCAAAGAAAAGATGAACGAGCATGGGATAGACTGTGCCGCGCCAGTTCAAGACCCTGATATACATGTAAAAGGTTGGGATGAAGGTGATCTTTTCAGGGATCAAAATGGTGGCGATCAACAGATAAAAAAGGAAATTGCCACCAGGCAAAGAGAAACGTGCGAAGCCATATGCAACAAGAATGGAGGAGCAAAGCACGCCAAGCTCTCCAACCAGGATGAAAAGAGATGTGTTCGCCACCATTTGAGGAATGGGCAGGGATGTGAACAATCGCGTGAAATTCTCCCAAGCAATATGGAATTCATAGACACCGGTCAACGCATGCCAATCGCCCTGCCATTCAACGAGTCCATTTTCGGGATTTTTCGGGTCGAGCAACATGCTTGAGCCAAGACCGGGTTCAATCAATGCCATGGCCTTGTCACCATCTTCAAACGGCACATCGTAGAGTTGATATTGCTTTCCCTGATATTCGATCTGTGTGATCTTGGCAGGGTACAACGGAGCATCCTTGTCACCCAATTGTTCGTTGGGCATCATTGCCATGACAACCACAAAGAACACCGGTGAAAGATAAAGCAGCAACAATAACCACACGAACAGATTGTATGGGAAGACTTTCCAGAAACGTTTCATCTTGAATTCTCTGTATCCGGGAAGTACACCCACTTTTTGGATGTGCCAAACAAGATCAAAACAACGATCAACACGATGACAAAGAATGCCCATGCCAGGCTGGAAGCATACCCAAGCTTGAACAGTTGGAACAATGTAAAGTTGACATATCCATCGTAGGATGTTGCGCCCGAGCGCCACCGGTTGCCGCGGTCAAGCAAAATCGCGCCGCCGAAGACAGCCGTCAGATTAAGGACGAGCGAGAAAAAGATGGCGGGTGTGACCAGCGGGATGGTGATCCCGAAGAAACGCGTAAAGCGATCCGCGCCATCGATGCGTGCCGCTTCATAAATCTCGGATGAAATCCCTTGCATGGCTCCCATCATGATCAAGATGCCGGGACCAATCGTCCACAATGAACTGATGATGAATAACGGCTGCTGCGACGCTCCCCTGCCAGTGAGATGATTCAACGCTGACAGTCCAAACGGCTCGAGAAACAGACGGTTCAACCAACCCGTGGAGGGATTCACAAATCCCTGCCACATCAACGCCGCGGCAAATGCCGGGATGATACTCGGCAGGAAGAACAGAGTCCGCATGGTATTCTTCGCCAGGAGGCGTTCACTGCTCAATAACGACGCAACAAATATGGAAGCAAAGGTCTGCACTGGGATGATAAGGAGCGCCAGCTTGACAGTCTGCCAAAGGGAAGTCCATGCCTGCTGATCGCGAAACAAGACCCTGTAATTGGAAAGACCAACAAATTGTGTCTGCCCAGGGGTAATTAAGTGAAAGTCCGTGAAGGAAAGGATCAGAGATGTCAGAATGGGCACAATTTGGAAAAGCAGCAATCCAGCCAGCCAGGGCGAGATCAACATAAGACCAACCCGGCCTTTGAATCGGGTTTCAACAGAAGGCTGTTCACGCATGACAGCGGTCAAATTGGTTTTATTGGCAGATGTGATTTGCATGGGAACTCTGTAGATACACAACAGGCGGATTCTATCACTCAATACAAAAATGGCTTCCTTCACGCGTGATGAAATCATGATTGATAATGCTATAATGACTCCCACAAATAATCCATTGTGAAAGGAGCACCTGATGCCGAAGCCAAACTACAAATACGAAAAACGACAAAAAGAGATCGCAAAACAGAAGAAAAAGGAGGAAAAGCTAAAGCGCAAAGAGGAAAAGAAGAAAGAGGAAGTTGAACAAAATAACGATGTGACAACTGAAACTAAAGCTGAAAAGGAAGATACGGGGCAGGAATAGTTTCATTTCCTTTTACGTCAAAGATGCCAGCCCTCTCATGGGCTGGTTTCATTTTCAATGGGTGCTATACTTGCCAAAATTCAACCAATGGAGCAGACATGATCGTCGTTTCAGACATGATGGGAACATTGACCACAGGCTCGCCTTTTCTGGGGCTTGTGGATTGGGTCAAACACAATCAAAGCAAACTGCGGGCAAATTATTACATGGCAGCGATCATGCCTGCCTATTTACTGGCAAAGCGCGGATTGATCGACCAGCAGAGATGGGGACAAAGTTTGATGGTAAAAAGCCTCTCCTATATCAAAAATGCAGATGAACAAAAACTTCGTCACGTTTCAGAATGGGTGGTGGAACATGACCTTTGGAAGAAGCGTCGTGAAGATGTTGTATCGCGTCTGATCAAACACCGCGAAGAAGGTGCACAAGTTCACATCGCCAGCAGTGTGTTCGAGCCGTTCATCGCTCTGTTTGCAGAACGCATCGGCGCGCAGGTGATTGGCACACCTGTTGAGATCGTGGGCGGAAAAGTGCGCATGGTTGGTGAATTGGTTGCGGATGAGAAGAAGATCGAAAAGGTATTGGGCCGCCTTGGCGTGGACCGTGTGGATTTTGCCTACGGCGACACATGGATGGACATTCCCCTGCTTGAACATGCGGATCATCCCGTGGCGGTTTATCCCGACAAAAAATTGAAAGCGATCGCAAAGGAACGCGGCTGGGAGATCATGGGAGATTCCGGCTGGTATAGTTGAGCTTGCTCTGTATGTTTTTTAATGGAAATCGGGCGCTTGATGCGCCTGATTTGTTTCTGACCTTCTACCCACAACCGGATATTTTTGCCCTGTAGATGATGCACGATGCCTCTTCAGGATCTGCAATGCAGCATCCGTTGGCCGCGTCGTAACCCGCACCCGGCCGGCATTGATCCGAATCCAAGACTAGTTCGGGCAGGTTAATTGCATTGCACAGTTTCAGGTCAAAGTTGTAAAGAGGGGTGCCTGTACATGCGATCAGATCATTCCCTTCACGGTCTCCAACGTTTTTACATTTGAAATCGGGGCTGACCGGTTCGAAGGTTGTGCCTTTGGGGATCATATGGGTTGTGTAGGGAATCCCGCTTGGGCAAGAGAAATTCGTTAACTTGACCAGCGATTGCAAAGGAGGCTCTGCAGGTAACTGACAGGCTGGCGCCATGGGAACCACAGCCATATCGGTCGGGAATATCTCCTTCGTAGGGACAACCGCTTTCGTAGTGGCAACAGGTATGGGTAGCGGCGTATTTTCCTTTCTCCTGACCCGCGCCGGAAATCATTCTGATCCCACTAAAGATCAATGCCAGCAAAATGACCAAGCCAATGGCGCCGCCGATCCATACCTTTTTATCTTTTTATTCGTGCCAATTGCAGGCTTCTTCTCTATCCGTCGCGCCGTTGGTGAGGAATCCTGGATATTGCCCGAATGTCCGAAGACTGCCGTGTTCAAGGCACGCGCAAATTCGACCGCACTTGAATAGCGTTCATCCCTGCTCTTGGCGAGCACCTTCTTCATCACCTCGCCCAGCTCCTCAGAAAGTTCCGGAACAACCTTGCAGATGTACGGTACGGGATCAGTAACGTGTTTGATCGCCACACCCATGGGAGTATCTGCATTGTACGGCTGCTGTCCGGTCAGCATTTGATAGACGATCACGCCCAGTCCATAGACGTCACTGCGGTGGTCGAGGGTATCACCTGTCGCCTGTTCAGGACTCATATATGCGGGTGTGCCGATGATGCCGCTTCCCGTCAGGCGGGTATTGGCTTCTGAAATTTTGGCAATTCCAAAGTCAGAAATGAACGGATAGCCGTCTTCATTGAAAAGGATGTTATCCGGTTTGAGATCGCGGTGGATGATCCCCTTGCAATGGGCATAGGATAATGCCGAAGCCAGCCGCTCCACGATGCGGGCGGTATCCTGCGGGTTGAACCTGTCCTGGTGGATCATATCCGAAAGTGAACCGCCGGGCATGTAACGCATCACCCAATTAGGGAAGTCCGTCATATTCCCCCACGTCATACACAGCCACGATGGCAGGATGTTCTAACTGGGCAATGGTCTTTACTTCGCGCTGGAAACGTTCGGAAAATTGCAGGTTGTGAAGAAGTTCGCACGGCAGGACTTTGATCGCCACCTCACGGTCAAAGCTGGGATCGAACGCGTGGTAGACGGTTGCCATTCCCCCGCGCCCCAATTCCCTTTTGACCTCGTACCGTCCGATATTAATTATTTCCATAATACCAGTATAACCAGTCAGTTGACAGTTGAAGATCTTCACAAGAAGTAATGGTTACATA
>CAYTDB010000039.1:0-40126 GCA_964436455.1 uncultured Anaerolinea sp.
GGTAGACGCGCCCTTCGATGTCTGGGATCTGGGTGGCAGTGAACGCCACGACTTCATAATCCTTGTTCCCTCTGAAGAAGGTATTGAAGTTGTGGAAGTCGCGTCCAGCCGCGCCCATGATGAGAGTTTTGATTGGCATAGGTACTCCTATTACTAAAGCCGTACTGAGGACAGTGTCCGGAAATTCTCCGCTTTGGTTTTGAGCATCTCCGTTTTTACCCAATACGACGTTTACACAAAAATGATTTTAAATAAAACAGGCTAAACGTAAAGGTACGTTCAGCCTGTTTCCTACATGACCTCTGGCGCCTGAATGTCGAGAAGATGAAGAGCATTGGCGATGGTCTGCTTTGCGGCAGCGACCAGTCCAAGTCGGGCATTGCGTCTGTTCTCATCTTCGCTCTGCAGGACCGGCACCGCGTGATAGAACGAATGGAACGCGTTCGCCAGATCATACGCATACTGCGCCATTACCAATGGACGGTACTCATTCGCCGCTTGCTCCACCGCGTTCGGGAAGCGAGAGATCTGTTCGATGAGTTCGATTTCGTGTTTGGTGAGTTCATAGTCAAAGGTCGCTGGTTGCAGGTTGGAAGGTTGAGCGTTCGCCTTCTTCAAGATGGAATTCGCCCGTACATGTGCGTTCTGAATATATGGACCCGTCCGCCCATCGAACGACAACGCTTCGTTGATATCGAAGACGATATCCTTGTTGTTGTCCACGGATAGCATGGAATAAGCCAATGCGCCGAGACCAATCTGCTTTGCGATGTTCTCGCGGTCTGCTTCGGGGATATTTCCGCTTCGTTCCGATTCCACTGCCAGCACGCGTTTGATGGCTTCATCATAAACATTCTTGAACAACACCACGCGTCCGCGGCGGGCAGACATGGCTCCCTCGGGCAGGCTCACGAAGCCATAGCCCAGGTGATAACACTTCTCTGCCTGCGGAAAACCCCACAACTTTAGAATGGCAAATGCCTGCTGCAAATGCAATGACTGGCGCACATCCACCACATAGATCGAGCGGTCAACGTGATGCTTCTCGAATTTCTCTTTTGCCAACGCCAAGTCTTTGGTCAGATATAACGTTGTTCCGTCCGAGCGCAATATTACATTTGTGCGATACTTTTCTTTCTTCAGTCCCAGCTTTTCATCGATTTTCACGATCACCGCGCCGCCCTCAGGGCGTTCATCGTCGGCAATCCCCTTTGCGACCAATTCATCCACGATGGCTTTTGATGGCTGATCCACAATTGATTCGAAGAACCAGACATCGATCTTCACATCCACCATGCCCAGGATATCGCGCAGTTCTATCAAGCTCCACTCGCGCGTGGTCTTCCACAACTCAACCACATACGGGTCGCCCACATCCCATTTGCGATACATCTCGCGGCGTTCCGCTTCGTACCCCTCGCGTTGGGCGGTTTCTTCGGGTGTTTCGTTTTCCTTCTTCTCGAGCAGGGCTGTTGCTTCCACATATAACTTTGCCAGCCACTGTCCGCGCTCGTGAATGCCTTCGGGTTCCTGTCCCTTGTAGAATTTGTCGTAGATCCACATCACAGTGACAACGCCGAGTCCCAGATCGCCAGGATAGGATGCTCGGATCGTATCAAAGCCCGCGAACTCCACCAACCGCGCCAGCACCTCACCCAAAACCGTGTTGCGATAATGTCCAATGTGGAATGAGTGATGCGTGTTCGGTTGGGCGTATTCGACCATGATCCGCTCTTTTTTTGGCGCACCCCGCCCAAAGTCCGATTTTGACGCGAGCACTTCCTCCACTGTTCGACGTGCATAATCGGATGTCTTGTAGTAGACATTGAGATAGCCCTTCACCGCCTCGATGTGACTGACCCCATCTACGTTTTCCAGCTGTGCCTTGACCTGCTCCGCCAATTCCTGAGCCTTTTGCGGCACTGGAACCTTGTTCCCCTTGCCCGCGCGTGCTTCATTGGCAGCGGTCTGAAAGAAGGATGTGGATGTACCCCACTCTCCCGAAAAGGGGATGGGTGTCCATTTCAGCTCGGCGAGCGCAATATCGTTTGCCGCGCAATGGGCTTCTATCTTTTCTTCGATGAGTCGTTTTTCTTTTTCAAACATAAGCGAAGCAATCCTGTGGATGGTTTGGATTATAACCCCCTCCCCTGTCCCTCCCCGATATTTCGACGAACTTCAGTCGGAATATCGGGGAGGGTGCCAAAGGCAGGTGGGGGATAACAAAAGCGGGAGTCATGTGACTCCCGCAGTTTGCTCAAACAGTTTTGTTACTTGTTCCTACTTGAGAGAATTGAGCTTCTTCATCAAGCGGCTTTTGCGGCGCGCGGCGTTGTTCTTGTGGATCACGCCACTTTCCACAGCTTTATCGAGTTCACTGATTGCCTTCAAAACCGTTTCTTTGGTTTCGGGCGTGTTCGCTTCCAAAGCTGCTTTTGCCTTGATGACAGCACTACGGGCAGTACCGCGGGCAACGCGATTACGCAGGCGGCGTTTCTCGTTTTGCTTGTTTCGTTTGATCTGAGACTGAATGTTAGCCAAGGTCTTCCTCCGAAATTTCTTACCTTTCTTATTGAATGGCGGTTTTCTGACCGCCGCAAGAGCGCTATTTTACATGAGGCTTCCTGATTTGTCCAGAAAAACTACGGTTTGCCGAATGTCACCACGAAATATGCGCCGAACAGGGTGTTTTCATCGGAAACATAAGCGATGCCGATTTCGGTTACACCCGGGTTGAGCATATTATCGCGGGAGGCAGCATTCTGGTTCCACCAATTGAAAGCAACCTGCGGACTCATGCCGAAGGCAGGTTGTAGTGCATAGAGATTCTCGAGAACTGTGGATGCCGCGTATCCCTGTTTGGCAATGCGACTTTGAACGGTGGAGCCATCCAGACCGATGGGGCTGAAGTAGTTGTTACAGAGCATGTCTGTGGCATGTGCATTCGCCGCAGATGCCAGGTTTTGGTTGACGTTTAGCGCTGGCAAGCCGCTGCTGGTACGGGCATTGTTGATTAGTGTGAGCAGTTCAGCTACAAACCCTTCATTTTGTATGGGAGTACATGCAACCGAGCCGCCTGTGGCTGGGGAAGCGGGTGTGGTGGCAACTGCCTGGGTTGGCTGTCCTTCAACAGTGGGTGTAACAGGCGTGGACGTGGGTGGAAGCGTGGCGGTTGCTGTCACGAGGTTGACAGGTATCTTGAGATCCTGCCCAACAAAGAGGGCATTGGCGTCCTCAATGTTATTGGCTTTGACGATTTCCTCTTCCAGACTGTTGAATTTCGCGGCAATGGCTGCCAATGTATCACCAGGCAGGACTTTGTAATCGATTCTTGTGCCGCGACCGATATTGGCTGGAAGCGGGGAGGGGGTGCTGAGCACGGAACCAGGTTTTGGAATGGTTATTGTTTGTCCTACAAAATATAGTCCGCCTGCTGCCACAATATCAGGATTTTTCTCCAAGAGCAATAAAACGCCCTCAGGTCCAAGATCGAATTTTTCTGCGATGCCCTGCAGGGTGTCTCCTTCAATAAGCGTATATGGGTAATCCTCAGACGGTGTGGGGGTAAGTGTGATCGTTGCAGTTTCTGTAATCGTGGCGGTTGCTGTAGGCGTGTTCGTGCTTGTAGCCGTGGCTGTTACAGTGACGGTGGGAGTGTCAGTGGCAAACATCGCACCCAGCGGTTGTTCCGGTCCCATCAACCAGACAACGAGCAGGATCACACCTATGACGACCAATGCAATGGCTCCATAGAAAAGGATCGGACCGCGTGCCATGCGTCGCTTTCGATAGGATTTGATCACGTTCGTCGTGCTTGGCGGTCTGTTGGGGGGTGTTCGGTTTAGCATATCGATTTCCTTGTTTCCTTGTCACTGCATCATAATTCGGGAAACTTTTGCTGAAAATTGGGGGGAATTACTCAATTTTCTACCTGCCGAATTATGGGATACTCTGTAAGACACGATTCAGCAGAATTTGGTTCCACCATACGTGTGCGAATAATTCTACCTGAAAAAGGGGAAAGCGTTGCGAGGAAATATGTAGACAAGTAACAGGTAGACACATGTTTACGTGATAACCTATTACTTGTCTACTTGTATACCGGTTTAGCGACTCACATGTTCCTTCAAATATTTCCCCGTATATGAGCCCTTAACCTTCATCACCTGTTCAGGCGTGCCTTCTGCGAGCAGTTCTCCGCCGCGGTCTCCGCCTTCAGGTCCAAGATCGATGATCCAGTCCGCGATCTTGATGATATCAAGGTTGTGTTCGATGATCAAAACCGAATTTCCGGCATCCACGAGTCTTTGCAGGACTTCGACGAGCTTGTGTACGTCCGCTGCGTGCAAGCCTACGGACGGTTCATCCAAAACATATAAGGTTCTTCCCGTAGCGCGGCGAGAGAGCTCCTTCGAGAGTTTCACACGCTGTGCCTCACCGCCCGAAAGCGTTGTGGCGGGTTGACCCACGCGAATATACCCGAGCCCCACTTCCTGCAACAGCGACAGCTTGTTCTTCATTGGTGGGTAGTTCTCGAATTCCTCGAGCGCATGGTCAACGGTCATATCCAGCACATCGGCAATTGAATATTTATCGCGGAACATCACCTGCAAGGTCTCGCGATTGAAGCGCTTGCCGTGACATACGTCACACGGCACATACACATCCGGCAAAAATTGCATCTCGATCCGCAGTTCACCTTGTCCCTGGCAGGCTTCACAGCGTCCGCCGTGCACGTTGAACGAGAAACGTCCAGGCCTGTACCCACGCACTTTGCTTTCAGGCAATTCCGCATACAGTTTGCGGATCTCATCGAACAGCCCGGTATACGTTCCGGGGTTCGAGCGTGGCGTGCGCCCGATGGGGGACTGGTCGATGTTGATGATCTTATCAAGTTGATCAACACCTTCAATGTGCTCATGGTCGCCCGATTGCGTGCGGGCTCCCATCAACTGTGCCGCCAGTTCGTTGTATAGAATGTCGCTCATCAACGTGGACTTGCCCGATCCGCTCACGCCTGTGATGCATACCAGCTTGCCCAGCGGGATTTTGACATCGATCTTCTTGAGATTATTTGCGGATGCGCCCACGATCTTGAGACTCTTCCCGTTCCCCTCACGCCTCTTTTTCGGGACCGGGACCTGCTTCCTGCCCGATAGATATTGCCCTGTCAATGACTTTGGGTGCTCTAAAATCTGTTGGGGTGTGCCCTCCGCAATGACACGCCCTCCATGTTCACCCGCGGCGGGACCCAGGTCGATAACCCAGTCCGCTTCACGGATGGTTTCATCATCATGCTCAACAACCAATACCGTGTTGCCAAGGTCGCGCAGCCCCTTGAGTGTATCGAGTAATCTCATATTGTCGCGCGCATGCAGACCAATCGATGGTTCATCCAACACATATAACACACCGACCAGTCTTGAACCCACCTGCGTAGCCAGACGGATGCGCTGCGCTTCCCCGCCCGAAAGCGTGACAGCAGAACGGTTAAGGGTCAGGTAATCCAACCCTACATTGACAAGGAACGTCAACCGCTCGTGTATCTCTTTCAGAACGCGCTCTGCGATCTTCCGTTGCTTGGCAGAGAGCGGAGAGTTCTTGGCAGATAATTTCTTGATCCATTCCAGCGTTTTGAGCACGTGCCATGAATTTGCATCAACAATGTTGACATCATCCACAGTCACTGCCAGCGCGGCGGGATTCAATCTCTTGCCTTTGCATGATGGGCACGGACGATCGGTCATGTATTCCGAGATCTTCTCTCGAATGTATTCGGAATTGGTTTCTTTGTAGCGGCGTTCCATGTTTGTGATCACGCCCTCGAATGCACGCGAGAATTTGAACTCGTTCCCATTTGCATTCTTATAGATCATCTGGATCTGCTGATCGCCCGTGCCATACAAGATCACATTGACTTGCTCCTCCGTCAAATCTTTGACTGGCTTGTCCAGGTCGATCTTATACGCCCGGCAGGCTCCCTGCAAAGATTGCCAGTAGTAGCCGCCTTCCTCGCGCGGTCCCCATTCCATGCTGATGATCGCTCCCTCACTCAGGGACATATCCCGGTCTGGGATGACGCGTTCGGGGTCTATTTCCAGTTTCGAGCCGAGTCCCTGACAATCCGGGCAGGCGCCTTGGGGGGTGTTGAAAGAGAACGTGCGCGGCTCCACCTCAGAGACGGTTGTCCCGTGTTCTGGGCAGGCGAGATGCTCGGAATATTGAATATCTTCCTGGTTATCCACAAGATTGATGGCAAGGTAGCCTTCACCAAACTTGAGCGCGGTCTCAACCGAATCGGTCAGGCGGGTGAGCGCGGCTTTCTGGTCTTCCTTCGTCCCTTCGTTGGTAATGACAAGACGGTCCACTACCGCTTCAATGGTATGCTGCTTGTAGCGGTCGAGTTCGATCTCATCGTCCAGGGAATGGACCGTTCCATCCACGCGGGCGCGGGTAAAGCCAGCCTTGCGGATCTCCTCAAATACGGCTTGATATGTTCCCTTGCGTCCGCGCACCAATGGTGAAAGAACAAGGATGCGTGTGCCCTCCGGTAGGTTCTGTATCTGGTCCACGATCTCCTGCGCAGACTGTTTCGTCACCATGCGTCCGCAAACAGGACAATGCGGGATACCGGCGCGCGCAAACAGCAGACGCATATAATCATAAATTTCGGTTACCGTACCGACCGTCGAGCGCGGGTTGTGGCTCGTGGATTTCTGGTCAATGGACACGGCGGGGGAGAGACCATCGATATAGTCCACATCCGGCTTGTCCATTTGCCCGATGAACTGGCGCGCATACGCCGAAAGCGACTCAACATAACGGCGCTGCCCTTCTGCAAAGATCGTATCGAACGCCAGGGACGATTTTCCCGACCCCGACAAGCCGGTGATGACCACGAACTTGTCGCGCGGGATCTCAACAGTGATGTTCTTCAAGTTATGCACGCGTGCACCAACCACGCGTATGTTATTGGTTGACATGGGACTCCTTCTGCGGAGATTTATTTTAGCACAAATGTTTCATTTGTGACTGCTTTTCATCAAACGCCAAACCTTTATTATACCAACCGGTGAAGACTGAAACGGTGTTCGTTCAACGATCAAAGCAGTATTCCACGCGATGCCCGATTTCCCGGCAATAAATTTGTACAGGCTCAAATGAGTTTGCAATGCACATGTTATACTCATGTGCAACTTCTCAAATCCGTCGGGGTTATTTATGTTAACCCTGCCGGTAGGACCAACGAGTGCAGGAGATCGAAATCAACGAAGAGGAAGTATTATCGCTTGCGTCAGATGGCGACCGTGATGCTTTTGGTCAGTTGTATGAGCGATACATTGATCGTATCTTCAACTACGTCTACTACCGGACGGGCAATCTGCACGATGCAGAGGACCTAACAGCCCGCGTCTTCCAACGGGCGATGAACCATATTCACAACTACACAGATCGCGGCGTTCCATTTTCGGCTTGGCTGTATCGCATTGCACACAACCTGGTGGCAAACTGGCACCGGGACCGCAGCCGCAAGCAGGAGATCCCCTTGGATGACCTGCCGATCCTCCCCGCCAAGGGGGACCACCCCGAAAGAAACCTCGTCCGCTCGCAGGAACAGGATGCGCTTCTCAAACTCATCCGACGCCTGCCCTCTGAACGACAGAATCTCCTCATTCTGAAATTTGTCGAGAACATGTCGAACGCGGAGATCGGAGCGATCATGGGGCGAAGTGAAGGTGCGGTGAAAAGCCTCTACCATCGGACATTGCTCGCCTTGCGCGATCAGCTTGGCGAACAAAATATCAACCTTGAAGGAGAGTAAGCCATGTTAAGAATCGTAACCGATGGGGCGGTGGACCTTCCCGAAGAGTGGTACAAGGAATACGACATTCAACGCATCCCGATCAATGTGCATTTTGGCGAGGATAAGACATTCATCCAGGATGAGGAACTCAGCATGGATGAATTCTATAAACTGGTGGATGGCAAAAGCCTGCCTCACCCTAAAACATCCCAGCCATCACCGCACCAATTCGCGGAGTTTTACAAGAAGATTGCCCAACCCGGTGACACGATCCTTTCGATCCATATCACCAGTAAACTTTCCGGCACGTATGCCTCAGCTGTAGCGGCGGTGGATGAAGTAAAGGATATGTTCAAGGTTGTACCCGTAGATACACTGGGTGGCTCGATGGGAACAGGCTTTATGTGCCGCACCGCCCGCCAGATGGAACGTGCCGGCAAAAGTGTGGATGAAATTGTCAATCATCTTGAATCCATTCGGGGTAAAGTGCAGATCATTCTCACTCTCGATACGTTGGAATATGCCCGTCGAAGCGGACGTGTCGGCACGCTCTCAGCCGCGTTGGCATCCGTTTTGAATGTGAAACCAATCGCTCTTCTCAAGGATGGACTTGTTGAAATGGTGGACAAGGTCCGAACTCGTAAAGCAGCATTTGAACGCGTATTGGATATGGCAAAGACTACCTATGGTGAACAGCCTGTGTATCTCGGTGTGGTGCATGCCCGTGACCTTGCATCGGCTCAGACTTTGTTGGACGGGGCGAAGAAAGCTTTGAACGTCAAAGAATCCTTCCTGACCGACCTGTCCATTTCATTGGTGATCAATTTTGGTCCTGGCACCGTTGGTATCGTTTTATATCCCGTTGAATAGAACTGTGAGTAAGAATGGCAAGAAGCAAGACAAACACACTTCCTGATGAAATCATCTTGAACCTCGAAGCGCGTCTCGCAGGGACCTTGAAACCGATTCAGCCTTCGAGCGAACAGGTCCAACGCCTGCGCGAACGGATCCGCATGCCGGCGCGCGAAGAGATCGTATCACGCCTGGGTGATTGGAAGAGGATGTTCCTCGTGTTTGGCGGCATGATGTCCGGGTTGTTACTGGTTATCACGCTTGCGCGCGCGTTCTTCTATTTTGTGGGCAGGCGGCAGATATAACCCCCATAGAAAGATTTAGACCCTAAAAGTCCGGCAGACCTTTAGGGTCTTTTTATTCCATCAGCTTGTTGCACAACTTTCGTGCCTCTGCCACAAGATCAACATCCACGGGGAGTTTGAATTCCTCAGTGACGCGCAAGGTCAAATGGTCTGCAATCAGTTTCAGGTCGGGGGAAAGAAGCGGGTCAGTTTTAAGTAGATTCAACAAATCGTACGCGCTGGCGTTTCCAGGGTGAGCCCCTTTTCGTGTCAGATAATCCCGTATTACGATCCCTGCCGCCCGGCGGGCACAGACGCGTGCCTGTCCCTCATTGCCTTTTACACGCGCCTGTTTGGCTAGTTCGAATTCTTTTTCGATTTGTTCCTGTATTGTGACCATTAATCAAAGAATCTATACCGAAGTAATGCCCAGACCGCTTCGAAGGCATCCTTGAGCCCGATCTTTTTACCTTCTTCATAGTCGCGCGGATTAAAGGTGATGGGCACTTCGAAGATACGGTATTTGCGTTTAAGGATCTTGGCGGTGAACTCGGGTTCAAAGTTGAAACGCTTCGAACGGATTTTCATGCCATCGATCACTTCGCGCCGAAAAACCTTGTACCCCGTTTCCATATCCGTCAGGATGGAGTCATACAGGATGTTGGTCATGAAAGTCAATAGCTTGTTTGCAACCTGGTGCCAAAACATGGTGACTCGATGCGCTGCACCTAAAAAGCGCGACCCATAGACAACCTCTGCTAGTCCTTCCTGGATGGGTTGCAGCAGGACGGGATAATCGCGCGGATCGTATTCGAGATCGGCATCTTGAATCAGCAAGACATCACCTTTTGCGGCATTCATGCCGGTAACAACCGCCGCGCCTTTGCCCTGATTCTTTTCATGCAAGATTACATTGACTTTTTTCTTGCCGTTCAGTTTTTTCAGAATATCGCGCGTGCCATCCTGCGAACCGTCATCCACGACGATAATCTCCTTGGCAAGTTTTGTGGCTTGTACCCGTTTGATGATTTCCTCGATGTTTTTTACTTCGTTGTAAACGGGGATGACAACTGATAGGTTCATAGTGTTGCAGATTATATACGATATTGGACTGCGGAATTGAAACGAAAGTTGGGCGTGCTATAATTTGTGCAGTTCAGATTTCAATTTATCCCAAAGAGGTGCTATGACCAACAACCTCATGCGACCCGCTGGCGCAACTAGTGCATTCGCGCCGCCTCCCATAGGTTCAGTGGAAGATACCGGTTTGAATGTGCTCTGGCTTCAGGATCTGGCTTTGAAGATCCTGTATAACCAGGGTTTCATGAGTGGATTCAAGATCGCAGAAGCGATCGCCCTGCCCTTTGCCGGTGTTACAGATGGACTTCTCGAAGCCCTGAAACGCGAGAAATTGATCGAAGTTAAATCGTCGCAGGGTGGATTGGGTGAGGGCGCATACACCTATGGCATCACCGGAGCGGGGATCACACGTGCACGTGAAGCACTGGAAAGAAGCCAGTATGCCGGTCCTGCGCCGATTCCTTTTGAAGTGTATAACGAAGCCATGCGCCGCCAAAAAACGGGGCGCATGACGGTCACCGCGCGTACAATGCGTCAGGTGCTGTCGCAGTTGGTTATTTCTGAGAATACCTTCCAGCGCCTGGGTCCGGCGTTGAACTCGGGCACATCCATTTTTATGTATGGACCTCCCGGCAACGGTAAGACAAGCGTCGCACGCGCCTTCGGCAATCTCATTCTGACGCAGTCCATGTACATTCCTTATGCCTTATATCTCGATGGTCAGGTGATCAAGGTCTACGATCAAGTCAGCCACAAACTTGCACCCGAATCGGATGGCTCGGCATCGCCCACTGGCACCGGTAACCTGCGCGCCAGCACACGCCGTGATCCGCGGTGGGTGAAGATCCGCCGCCCGTTCATTGTGACAGGCGGTGAGTTGACCCTTGAGGGGCTTGATCTTGTTTACGATGAAACACATAAATTTTACGAGGCACCGTTTCAGGTGAAAGCCAATGGCGGCATCTTCCTGATCGACGACTTTGGGCGGCAACAGGTCCGTCCGCGTGACCTCCTCAATCGCTGGATCGTTCCCCTGGAGAACCGTGTGGATTTCCTCACGCTTCACAACGGACGCAAGGTTGAAGTGCCCTTCGATGTTTTGATCGTCTTCTCGACCAACCTGCCCCCAAAAGACCTTGTGGACGAAGCCTTCCTGCGCCGTCTGCGCCACAAAATTGAGATCGGTGATCCCTCCTACGAAGAGTATCGTGAGATATTCAAGCGCGTCGCCCGCGATAAACAGGTGGAATATAGTGACCAGGGATTGGCATATCTTTTGCAGGAATGGTACATTAAACGAAACCGCAAGCTACGCGCCTCCCATCCGCGCGACCTATGCGACCAGCTCCTTGACATCGCTGGTTATCTGTCCGTGCCGCCCACCATGTCGCGTGATATGTTGGACCGTGCAGCAACAGCATATTTTGTGGATATTTAGCCTCACATCGCAGAAACGCATTACGGATTGCGCATCACACCTCTCGTAATGCGTGATCCGTTTATTTTTATCATGATGAACATTCTGACTACTCCCATCATCTTTGCACATCGCGGCGCCTCGGCTCATGCTCCGGAGAACACGCTTGCCGCGTTCGAGTTGGCAGTCGAACAGGGTGCGGATGGTATTGAACTTGATGTCATGTTGAGTACGGATGGAAGGGCTGTGGTCATCCACGATCCAACCGTGGATCGAACCACGGGGGCGCATGGACGCGTGAGGGATATGACTCTCGCAGAATTGCGTGAGTTGGACGCGGGAAGTTTCTTTTCGGCGGAATTCAGGAACGAGAGAATCCCAACATTGGAAGAAGTCTTCGAGATGGTTGGCAAACCGACGTTCATCAACATTGAACTCAAAAATTACGATGCTCCGCGCGATCATTTGGTTGAGTCAGTTTGTGCGCTTGTGAAAAAGTTTGGGATGCAAACGCGCGTGTTGTTCTCATCTTTCCTGCCATCGAACCTTTCGCACGCGCGCAGGTATCTGCCTGAGGTGCCAACAGGTCTGCTGACGCTGGATGGGATTTTGGGATTATGGCCCCGTTCCTTTGGCTTTGCCTTTGGCAGGTATGATGCACTGCATCCCAACATCAACAATGTGACCCAGCAACAGATCTATTTTGTGCATCGTTTGAAGCGGCGCATCCATGTTTGGACGGTGGATGACGAAGCAGATTTGCGTCGCCTGTTCAAGTGGGGAGTGGACGGAGTTATTACAAACGATCCGCTGTTGGCGGTGAAAGTGCGCGGGGAAAAGGTTGAAGATGAGATTAAGCCTGTCTAGCAGCAAGCAGTTTCAGGTCCAGGAAAGATGCGTATACGGGACCTTTGAGGAGGTACGGATTTGAGACGTCTCCTTCGTCTGTCGCTCCTGTTGACAATTCTCGCCTCCCTTGCTGGACCTGTAACTGGCGCGCGTGCCCAAGTTCCCGCCCCGCCTCCACAGGTTCGGGCGATGTTGAATTCCATGACCCCTGAGGAACGTGTCGGACAGTTGTTCCTCGTCACTTTCAAGGGAACGGATACAAGCGATACCTCACCGATCTACGATCTGATCGCGAACCATCATATCGGCGGTGTGATCCTGCTATCTGAGAACGATAATTTTGTTGCCGAACCGAATACGATCACCTCTGCATATCAATCGATCGCGGACCTGCAAACCATTGAATGGGACGCGACAAATGTCGAACCAACGACCGGCAGGGTATATGCGCCGTTGTTCATTGGCGTTTCGCAGGAAGGTGACGGCATCCCGGACGACCAGATCCTGAGCGGGATGACACCGTTGCCGAATGAGATGGCAGTCGGGGCAACATGGAAGACTGAGAACGCGATGCAGGTTGGTTCGGTACTGGGGAGTGAGTTGTCTGCCATCGGCTTTAATTTATATATCGGTCCTTCGCTGGATGTAGTGGATTCGCCCAATCCGGCGGCTCTTAGCGATCTTGGGACGCGCGTCTTTGGTGGTGACCCGTATTGGGTGGGGAAGATGGGGCAGGCATATATCTCCGGTTTGCATGAAGGCAGCAACGGACGCATGGTGGTGGTTGCCAAGCACTTCCCCGGACGCGGCGGCTCGGACCGTTCGCCGGAGGAGGAGGTTGCAACTGTCCGAAAATCGCTTGAACAGTTGAAACAGGTTGAGTTGTTCCCTTTCTTTTCTGTCACCACTTCGCCGGATGCAGGGGCAAATACTGATGGATTGCTCCTTTCACACATCCGTTATCAGGGGTTTCAAGGCAATATCCGTGCGACAACGCGTCCTGTCAGCTTTGACGCGTCGGCATTATCTGCCATCCTTGCCTTGCCGCAATTTTCCACGTGGCGCGGGAATGGTGGCTTGATTGTCAGTGATGATCTGGGGAGCAACGCAGTACGGGATTTTTATTCCCTGGGAGGCGAAAGCTTTTCCCCGAGACTTGTGGCGCGCGATGCCTTCCTTGCCGGGAACGATTTGTTGTATCTGGGCAACATCACTTCTGATGAATTCGACGATACGTATTCAGCCACGCTGCGTATCCTGGAGGCGTTTGCACAGGAATATCGCAACGACCAGGTCTTTGCTCAGATGGTGGATGCGGCAGTGACACGCATACTTGTGCATAAACTGGGTATGTATCCAACCATGGACATCCAAAATATTGTGCCGTTCGAGACCGGGCTGGATGGGGTTGGCATATCGGGCCAGGTTTCTTTCGATATTGCGCGCAATGCCGCCACACTGATCAGTCCCGACCCGCAGGAATTGAACACGCTCCTGCCTGCGCCTCCCACCACAAACGACCGCCTGGTATTCCTCACAGATGTATCTCGTTACAAACAATGCAGTACTTGTGAAGAGCGTGATCTGCTGGCAATAGATTCTTTCCAAAGAGTGGTGTTGCGATTGTATGGTCCCGACGGGAGTGGACAAGTGCTTAGGAGCCGTACCAGTTCTTATTCGTTGGATGATTTGACGGACCTGCTCAACGGGGAAGCCGACACCAATATTGAATCATCCCTGAGCAATGCTTCGTGGGTGGTCATCTCTCTGACCGATGTAGGCGTTGGACAACTTAACGCACTTCGCCGCTTCTTTTCCGAACGCCCGAACCTGATCCGCAACAAGAACGTGATCCTGTTCTCGTTCACTGCCCCCTATTACCTCGACCCAACCGACATTTCCAAACTTACTGCCTATTACGTACTCTATAGCAAAGAACCTGCCTTTGTGGATGTGGCGGCTCGTATTCTTTTTCAACAGATCTCGCTGCTGGGGGCTTCGCCGGTTTCCATCCCTGCGGTTGAGTATGACCTTATTGTTCAAACATCTCCTGATCCCAATCAGGTCATTCCTTTGCAATTGGACCAGACACAGGAGCCGGTGATCGATGGAGATGAGGTGACCACGCCTGAACCAACACCAACCCCGTTTTATAAGATCGGCGCTTCGATCTCGGTTCGCGCGGGACCGATCATTGACCGCAACAACCACCTTGTCCCTGATGGGACAGTGGTCCGTTTCACCATGTCCACACGGGATGAGACGGGCAGCATTCTTCAGCAGATGGATGCAACCACACAGGATGGCATGGCACGCGCCTCTCTTGTGATCGACAAGCCTGGCAAAGTTGAGGTCAATGCAGCCAGTGAACCAGCGGTGCTTTCAGATGTTTTGCAATTCGACGCGACAAGTGAAGGTGTGGCTGTAACCGTTGTCGCGCCGACCGTGAGCATTACCCCCGAACCTCCCACGCCAACGCCGACAGTCATCCCTGAAGACCCGTTCATCTCGCCGGATGGGTATCCCCGGCCGGGGATCTGGTTCATTGTTTTATTGGCCATCTTAGGGAGCGCAATGTTGACCTTCTGGGCGGTGAGCCGTGTGATCGAGCCGCGCTGGGGTGTGCGGTTCGCACTGTCCGTTTTGATCGGCGGGTTTGGCGCGTACAATTATCTTGCTTTGGGATTTCCGCGTGCGTTGACCTGGATTGCTTCTGAATCCGGTGGAGCGTTTGGTGTTCTGTTGTTTACACTGGCAGGGGAGGCGTTTGGGATTATCCTTGCCTGGATCTGGTTCCGTTTGTTCAACGGATCAGAGTCGCGAGCAGGCTGAGGAGGAAGAGCACAGCCGCGCTCCATGCAAGCGTGGCTTCGGGGGGGTTGGCAATATAATCCATGATGGATGGTGAGTGCCCGCGCACGCGCGATGTGGGCAGGGGGAGAGTGGGCGATTCGCGATAGCCTAGCAAAGCCTGTTTAAAATCATGGATGGTGGAAGGGCGTTCGTCCGGGTGCATGGACATTGCCCACATGACTGCTTTTTCAGTACGAGGTGAAAGGGAGGAATTGATCTGTCGTAACGGTATCAGGCTTTCGGGAGAAAGGAAGCGTTTACGGGCGTCCGCCGGCGGTTCATTGGTGAGGAGGTGATAGAGTGTCGCAGCACACGAGTAGATGTCGGAGCGGATGTCCGTATGTGTGTCGCTTCCGCCGTATTGTTCGAGGGGGGTGTAAAGCGCTGTGCCCTGTCCTTGAATGATGGTGATGGTCACTTCCTCGGGGGCGAGGATCTTCACGAGACCGAAATCCACAAGTTTAATCAAACCATGTGGCATGAGCTTCAGGTTACTGGGTTTGATATCGCGATGCACGATGGGAGGTTCCTGACTGTGCAGGAAGGAGAGCGCGTTGGCGATCTGTTCCGCCCATGCGAGCACTTCCTTTTCAGGGAGGAACTTCTTGTTACGACGTGCTTCCAGCATAAGGGCCCGCAGGTCGCGCCCGGGGACATAGTCCATCACGAGATAGTCGCGCGGACCGTTCGAAAAGAAATCTGAAACTTTTGGCAGGTTGGGGTGGTCGAGACGCGCAAGCACAGTTGCCTCGCGCAAGAATTGTTCGCGGGCTTCCTCTCTGACGTTTTCCGGGAGGGCGCGGTCGTATTCGACTTCCTTCAAGGCGCATTGACGTCCCTTGAGACGCATGTCATCTGCAAGGTATATCGAGCCCATGCCGCCCTGACCGATCCGTTCACGGATCTTGTAACGGCCGCGCAGGACCTCCTCATTCTTGAGGGGTGGAAGCAACTGTTCTCCTTGTAACTGTAAGGCTTTGATGCAAAGCATAACGCAGGAGGTTTTCGGCGTGTTCCTGCACAAATGCTTGGTTTCTGCTATAGTATTATAATATATGCCCTATAACATTCAAGTTATTATCTGGATGCTGAGAATTTTATGACATTGCCTCAGGACGATTATCCATTGTTAGTTGCCCAGGATGGACCTTTGAAAGGTCAACGCTGGCAGTTAAGCAAAACGCTCATGCTGGGACGCGACCCCTCCTGTGATGTGGTGATCGCAGACCGCCAGATCTCGCGCTACCATGCCCGGTTGACTCCCACATCCGAAGGCATCATCTTTGAGGATCTCGGTAGCAAGAACGGCACGCATCATAACGGGACCTCCCTGACAGCTCCTGTTGTCCTCCAAGATGGCGACCTCCTGTCCATTGCGATGGCGCAGCAGTTCCTCTTCCTTATTTCGGATGCTACCACGCCGTTGGTGGAAGGGTCGCTTCCCTCAGGACGCCTGATGATGGATCTGAAATCCAGACGTGTGTGGATCAACCACCAGCAACTTGTCCCGCCATTGTCTGCGCAACAGTTCAAACTGCTGTGGTTGATATATAAGAATAATGGAGAGGTGGTCAGCCGTCCCGATCTTGTTGCGGAAGTATGGGGAAACGAGCAAGCCGCAGGAGTTTCCGACCAGGCTTTGGATGCATTGATCCGCCGCCTGCGTGACCGCCTCGCAACACTCGATCATACACATCAATATATTGACACTGTCCGTGGACATGGGATCAGATTGGACAACCCATCGTCCTAAATAAACCAGACTGGATCAGCTCCCGCAGGAACGCGGGAGTTTTTATTTACCCATAACTTTTTCCTTTCTCCAGCGACTGATTAGTTAAACCAACTCATTATTCAGTTTCGGAGGTTCAAAATGAAAAAATCGTATCGTTTTCTTGTAACGGCCCTGTTCCTGGGAGCTTATCTGTTGAGCGCATGCACCGGCGTGATGCCCCCGCAGGATGATTCTTCGCAAGTTCCCGTAGGATCATCTCAATCGACAGAAGCGGTCTTTACTGGTACTGTCGAGTCCCAGAGTGGTACACAGTGGCTGATTAGTGGACAACTGGTGAATGTCGATGGCATCACTTTGGTTGACCCCAACATCCAGGTCGGTGATATTGTCAAAGTGGAGGCAAGCGTTTCGGCGGATGGATCGGTGGTCGCACTCAAGATCGAATCATCTGGTCCGGATGATGTCGGTGCCAATGACAATACTGCAAACGGTAATGATGACAACAGCAATGACGATAATGCCACCACGAACGATAACACCAATACCGGTAATGATAATGGCGACGTTAACAGCAATGATGACAATAACAACACTGCCCCAACCGGACCCGAGCAGGAAGCCTTTGGCGTGGTCGAAGCCATCACGGATGAAACCATCACAATCGGCGGAATCGCTTACAGCATTGCGAACTTTACGGAATTCAAAGATCTTATCGCCGTGGGTGACCAGGTCAAGGTGCATGTGATCGTCAATGCGGATGGGACCCTGACCATTCGTGAGATCGAAAAGTCCACAGGCACAGGTATCGGTGATGATAACGGCAACTCCAACAACAACTCGAATTTTAATGGCAACAGCAACGACGATGACAACTCGAACGACAACTCGAACGACGACGATCATGATGATGACAATTCGAACAGCAATTCAAACGATGACGAGGACAACAGCAACGACTCAAATTCGAACGATGATTGATCGCCTGCTGACCGTACACTAACTCGAACGGAACATCTGGAGAGAACTTTGGTCTCCAGATGTTCCATGTCTCAACCTTTGAAACTCCATGCACAAACGACTTCGCTCTTTCCTTCCCTCTGCTGCACTTTTGCTGTTGTTCATCCTCGGCATGGCACTCATCCAATTCGCCACACCGGATATGCCCGATAACGACGGCTTCTATCACATCAAACTTGCCTATCTCATGCGCACGGAAGGATTGAAACCCGATTTTCCCTGGCTGCCTCTCACGATCCTGAACGAACAGGGGTTTTACGACCACCATTTTCTTTATCATGTAGCACTTATTCCATTCACATATTTTCCCGACCTGCGCCTGGGTGCGAAGTGGTCGGCGGTGGTTTTCTCGAGTCTTGCATTTCTTGGGGTGTGGTTTCTCTTTCATCGTCAACGGGTTCCATATTCTTGGTTGTGGGCGTTGGCGTTGTTGGGGATTTCCGATGCGTTCCTGTATCGCATGAGCGTGACACGGACACAATCGCTTTCGCTGGCGGTCCTTGCTCTGGCGGTTGCCTGGCTTCTTGAACGCAAGTACAAACATCTGGCGGTCCTGTCCTTTGTGTATGTCTGGTTGTACGATGCGTTTCCGCTCATGATCGCGTTCGTTGTTTTATATCTGATCGCAGTTGTCATGATCGAACATCGCATCGAATACAAGCCATTGCTTTTTGTCGCAGGGGGCATCCTGCTTGGGATGCTCATCAATCCGTATTTTCCCGATAACATCATCTTTTCGTGGAACCACATGCTTCCCAAATTGACCGATGCCACCTCCGTGCGTGTTGGCAACGAGTGGTTCCCGTATGACACGAAACAGATCCTTGAGAACTCATTCCCGGCATTGCTTGCATTCGTGAGCGGGATGTTCGCCCTCGGACTCTCGGAACGCAAAATGGATGTCCGTACTTCTTTTACCTTGCTCGTTGCCCTGCTTTTTGGATTGATGTTCCTGCAAGCCCGCCGCTTCGTGGAATATTTCCCGCCGTTCGCATTGATCTTTGCCGCCCTCGCCTGGGCGCCTCTTCTTGTGGACCTCAAGCCTGCTTCTTCAGCCGGATCCACTCTCAGGCGGATGCTGCCCATCGTCCCCGTGTTGGTGTTGTCGGTGGCGATCGGTCTCAGTATCGCCAGATCAATTCCCAGGGCACGAGAAGCGGTCAATTCATCCAAGCCGTATGACCTGTACGCGGACGCGTCTCAATGGTTGGTGAACAATACTCCCGCCGGTTCGCGCGTCTTCCAAACAGACTGGGATGACTTTCCGCGCTTGTTCTATTACAACACACACAACACATATCTTGTCGGGCTCGATCCCACTTATATGCAGCTCTATGATGCCCAGCTATACGACTTGTGGGTGCCCATCACGCAGGGAAAAGTTGACAATCCATCTAGGATCATCGCTGTCAGGTTTGGCTCGCAGTATGTGCATACCGACTTGAAGCATGGAGGTTTTATGCGCGTTGCCGAAAATGACCCTGGCTTGAAGGAAGTCTACCGTGATGAGCAGGCAATACTTTATGAAGTGCTCCCTTTGCCTTGATACGGTTTTGCGGAGCACCCGAAATGTTATACTAATATGCAGGTTGCAGTCATTTTTTTATCATCGATATTAATGCAAGGGAACGCGCGTACCATGTCCGTTTATGACGAACAGAGCGCGTTGCATGGATTGCGTAATCTGGACTCGCAATCCATCGGCGCCATCTACGATCAATATTTTCCTGATGTTTATCGTTATGTCCGTTATCGGATCAACGATGACGCGGTTGCGGAGGATATCGCAAGCGACGTGTTCGTGCGTCTGCTTGAAGCCTCACAAAAGCAACGGGAACCGGAAACCAACCTCAAAGGCTGGCTGATCGCCACTGCATCGAACGCGGTGAACGACCACCTGCGCCGCCGATACCGCAGACCCACCGAAGCCTTATCTGAAACAATGCCCGACCACGGTTCGGATGTTCACGCGGAAGTTGATCTGCGCGAACAGAACCGCGCCGTGCAAACTGCTTACGCCCAGTTGACGGATGAACAACAGCATGTGCTGGCGTTGAGATTCAACTTGGGGTATTCCCTCGAAGAAACTGCATCCCACATGAAGAAGAAAGTCAATGCTGTGAAAGCCCTCCAATTCCGTGCGCTTGCATCGCTCCAGCGCATGATCGGGGGAGGTGAAGTATGAATGTGTATGATGTTTTGGAAATTTGTTTGAACGAGATCGAACACGGTGCGGATATGGATACCGTCATCTTCCGATACCCCGAGTTTGCGGATAAACTGCGTCCCATTCTTGAAACGTCTGTCAAGGCGAAGGCAATGGCTGTGCCCGTGCCTTCCCAGGAGGTTGTCCGCAGAAACCGCGCAAAGTTGCTGCAACATGCAGCGGAGATGCGGGAGGCGAAAGCGGCTCCGATCTCGCACAGGGTTTGGTCTGTACCGCTGCGACGAGCATTGGTCAGTTTGATGGTGGTTGCCGTGCTCTTTATGAGCAGCACGGGACTTGTGCGTGCATCATCCAATACATTGCCGGGCGACAATCTCTATCCGGTCAAACGCACATGGGAGGATATGCTGGTTTTCTTCACATTCAATGCGGATGAACGCCAGGCATTGGAACTCGAGCATGAGAATGAACGGCTGGAAGAACTTCACGAACTCTTTGCTGAGGGACGTTCCGCCGAAGTGGATTTTGCAGGCTATGTCACGCGTCAAAGTGGAACCGAGTGGCGGGTTTCCGGGATAACAATCTTTATCTCGTCTGAGACTCAGTTGCCTGACCCGCAGGTTGACGTCGGCGCGGCTGTGCGGGTGCATGGACGCGTCCAAAGTGGAGGCGTTGCCGCGATGCAGGTGGAACTTCTCCCACCGGATTCGAAGTTGCCTGAAGCACAGGACGATGAATTGGAGATCGAAGAGGAAAATGTTGAGGATGTGGAATCGGAAGCTGACGAGAAACCAGGAACCGGGTCTATTGTAGAGCCGACCGCCCTCCCAACGGTTATACCAACGCTCAAGACCCCCGCTCCTACAGTGACTGTCAATCCGGAGGATGTGACTGTGGATGGGACGGTTACCTCCATCCAGAACAACTTGATCGTGATCAACGGCATCGTCATGGATATCCAATTTGCCGAGGAGATCAAAGGGACTCCGTCTGTTGGCGCGATCGCGAAGGTGGAAGGGTATTATGACGCGAGCGGTGTGTTCATCGTCACAAAGATCGAATTTAAAATAACCAGTTCTGGCAGTAGTGTGAATAACAACGATAATGGTGACGATGACAACACGACCAACGATGATGATTCAAACGATGACAACGATAATGACAGTGGCGACAACAGCGGTTCCGGTGGCGGAGATGATTAGCTGATTTTGCGGAGGCTCAGCCTCCGCAATTTTTAATGGGGGTTTCTTGAAATATGTACTAAAATCGGGTAAATTATCACCTAGCACGTTCGTTCTATTTTCCCTTACTCCTTTTCCCTCTCCCGATGGGAGAGGGCTAGGATGAGGGTTGGAGACTCCTATGACCGACTTACACTTTTATCTTGGACGCGCGTATGATCCCGTCAAACAAACTGTTACAACCAAACAAGTAACCTACGACCCTGCCGACCTGACAACACATGCTGTCGTCACAGGTATGACTGGCTCCGGCAAAACGGGTTTATGTATTGCCATGCTTGAGGAAGCTGCGCTGGCGGGCATCCCTGCCATCATTATCGACCCCAAAGGTGACCTGACGAATTTATTATTGCACTTCCCCAACTTGTCACCCGATGATTTCAAGGAATGGGTGGATGCAGAGCAGGCGCGCCGTTCCGGGAAATCGGTCGAACAAGCCGCGATGGAAGCATCATTGAATTGGCGTAATGGATTACAAGAATGGGGGATCACACAGGAACGTGTCCTTGCGCTCAAGAACTCTGCGCAGTTCGCGATTTTTACACCTGGCTCCAGTTCGGGCATTCCCGTGAGCGTGCTCTCATCTCTCAAAGCGCCGAATATTCCATGGGATGAGAATAGAGAGATCCTGCGCGAGAAAATTTCGAGTACAGTTACAGCTCTTCTCGGATTGGTCGGTTATGAAGATATTGACCCAATTCGTTCTCGTGAACATATTTTGCTTGCAAATATATTCGAAAGCGCATGGAGTCAGGGAAAGGATATTGATTTAACCGAACTGATTTTGCTTACTCAAGATCCAAGTCAAAAATTCAAGACCATTGGCGCGTTTCCTGTTGATACATTCTTCCCTGCCAAAGACCGTATGGAACTGGCAATGGTCTTGAACAACATCCTTGCCTCACCTGCCTTTGAAACCTGGCGCGAAGGACAGTCCCTTGATATCGCTTCGTTGCTTCATGCCAGTGACGAACGTCCACGCCACAATATTTTCTATCTCGCACATCTCTCCGACTCTGAGCGAATGTTCTTCATCACGCTCCTGCTTTCCGCCGTTGAAGCGTGGATGCGAACACAAAAAGGAGTTCGTTCATTGCGAGCCATCCTTTACATGGATGAGATCTACGGCTATCTGCCTCCACAACGCAACCCGTCCTCCAAGCAGCCTCTGCTTCGCATGTTGAAAAGTGCCCGCGCTTTCGGTCTTGGTTTATTGCTTGCCACACAAAACCCTGTGGATGTGGACTACAAAGCCCTCTCGAACGCGGGTACATGGCTCATCGGCAAACTGCAAACCGAACAGGATAAAGATCGCTTGCTTGACGGTCTCGAAAGCGCGGCGGGTGGTGTCCCACGCGGTGTCTTCGATAAATTGATCTCATCGTTGGGTAAACGTGTTTTTGTTCTGCATAACATTCATTCGAAGCAACCCGAACTTTTCCAATCCCGTTGGGCGATGAACTACCTCGCTGGACCTCTCACACGGACTCAGATTCCCGCCCTCAACAAACTTGCCAATGCGGATGCTGCGATTCAATCTCCGCCGAAACCTGCCACAACATCCCAATCCTTTTCATCCCCCGAGCCCGAATCTCCCTCCTTCATGGCAACGACTCCTCAGCGACCGACTACCAATCGGCAACCGTCAATCGTCAATCGTAAAGCTGAAACACTTGCGCCGCACGCAAGTGCAGGTGTCGTGAATCCAAAATTGGAAGGTAGTCAGACCAAACCGTCAGTTCCTGCCAACGTAAAAGAATACTTCCTCCCGCAAAACTACAGTCTGCCCGAAGCCTTCAAAGCAGCGGGACAGTCGATGCCCTCAGAAGCACAGATCGAGGGCGTGTTATATCGCCCCGCGCTGATGGCGACCGCCCAGGTCCGCATCCTTGATCGTAAACTCGGCGTGGACAGTGAGATCACGCGCTCTGCGTTCGTCCAAGATCTTGAAAAGCGCGGCTCTGTTCGTTGGGACGACTATCTCTTCAACAGCCACGCCCTTGAAAACGCGGACACATCCCCAACACCTTCTTCTCGATTTAGCACCATTGACTCGCCGCTTAACGACGCGAAATTAATATCCACTCTGCAAAAGGACTTTGCCGACTGGGTCTATCGCAATTCGTCCGTGCAGGCACGTGCGAACGAAGCGTTGAAAGTATTTGCCGGTCCTGATGTCAGCCGCGCGGAATTCATGAAAGCCTGTTCCGATGCCGCCGCAAACGCCCGCGACGCTGAGATCGCCAAAAAGACAGCCCAATTCGACCGTCAGCTCAAAACCCTGCAAGATAAACTCGCCCGTGAAGAACGTGAACTGCGCGAAGACGAAGCTGAACTTTCCAATCGCAGAGTGGAGGAGGCAGGTACGCACCTTGAGAATCTCACGGGACTGTTCGGCGGGAGGCGAAAAGCATCGAGGTTATCCTCCTCCCTCACCAAACGACGCATGACCGAGCAGGCGAAAGCGGATGTCGAGGAATCCATTGATGCCATCGCTGAATATAAGAAACAGATCACAGATTTAGAACGGAGGCGGGAGGAAACCGTCGCCGAGATCAGCGACCGCTGGGGGCGCGTCGTCAGCGACGTGACCGAAGTCACCGTCAACCCCAAGAAAACCGATGTATTCCTCAACCTCTTCGGCGTTGCGTGGACGCCTTATTACGTGGTCCGCACCGGTGCAGAAACCATCGAACTCCCTGCGTTTGGGGAAGAGTAAAATCCATTGATGCGATGCGGAATCCCGAAGTTCTACTTTGGGTAATATACCTTTTTCGAAAGCAGAACTTTCGGAAAAGGTTTCCAAAAGGAGAATATGTTCTGGCTAATTCTTGCCATAGTTATGTGGGGTATTGTCCACTCAGTGACTGCCTCTTTGGGTTTTAAAGAGTCCCTTCGCCGCACATTTGGCGCGGGGTTCATGAAGTTCTATCGCTTGCTGTATAACGTCTTCTCTGTAGTCAGCTTTGCGCCCATCCTTTATCTGGCTGCCGTATTGCCGACACAAAATCTATATCGCGTCCCTGTGCCGTGGAATTATCTGATGCTGGCAGGGCAGGGATTGTCCGCCGCTTTGCTACTGGTCGCCGTTCTACAAACGGACACTTTGTCATTTGTAGGCCTGCGTCAATTGTTCGAAGAAGAGAAACCGGGGAAATTAGTCATGAATGGTTTTTATCATTACATGCGCCACCCGCTGTACACATTTGGATTGATGTTTCTCTGGCTCTCACCCAACGTATCCGTCAACTCGTTCATCCTGTATATTTCCCTGACCATTTACATCCTTGCGGGGGCATACTTTGAAGAGCGAAAACTCCTGCGTGAGTTCGGCCAGGAATATGCGGACTACAAATCCGTCACGCCCATGCTCATCCCTGGCTTGAAAACGCGCGGGAACAAATAATTTCCACTTTTCGTTAATTCGATACTCATTACCAGAAGGTATAATTTTCGACAATGGCTACAGTATCACAACCTTATCAACGAGTCCCCATCGTTCCACAGATTGTCGCAGCGCTTTTCAGCGGCGTATCGTTGTTTTTTATTGTCATCCTAACATGGACTTTGGGATACCAGCTCCTTTACGCGGGACGCATCTTCCCCGGCGTTTCGGTTGCAGGCGTGGACCTTTCCGGTTTACCCCCGGCGGATGCCGCGCTGAAACTCAACCAAACCCTGACTTATCCTGTCAATGGCAAGATTCTTTTCCGCGATCAGGAAAAAGCCTGGGTGGCATCCCCGGCACAACTCGGCATGGTCTTTGACCCAACTGCCAGCGCAATGTCCGCTTACAGGTTGGGAAGAAGCGGCGGGTTGTTCGAAGCGTTATCAGGTCAGATACGGGCGCGTGCGCATGGGGCGTATGTCCAGCCGGTTATCGTCTTCGATCAACGCGTTGCATATCAGTATTTGCGTCAGATCAGTCAGCAGGTTGACCAGCCCATGCGTGAGGCAGGTCTAAGTCTCGAAGGTACGAATGTGGTGGCAACACCCGGTCAGATCGGGCGTGAGTTGAAGATGGATGCCACGGTTATTTACCTGGGCGCGCAACTGCAAACCTTCAGCGATGGCGAAGTGCCGCTGGTCATCCAGGAGATCCAGCCGCAAATCATCGATGTCAGTGCACAGGCGGAAGTGGCGCGTCAGATCTTGAGTCAGTCCCTTACAATCACAGTTCCCAATGCAAGTGCAACGGGACCCGGTCCGTTTGTTTATGATGTGCAGGTGCTTGCCAACATGCTGGGCGTGCAGAATACGCAGAGCGGTGTGCAGGTTGTTTTGAACTCCAATGGTGTGACCGAAATGCTCGAACCCATCAAAACCCGTACAGACCGTCCCGCCAAGGATGCCAAATTCATTTTCAATGATGAAACACGACAATTAGAGGCAATCGAAGAATCGCAAACCGGGCTTGTAGTGGATGTGGATGCGAGTGTCAAAGCCATCAATGAAGCCTTGTTGCGCGGTGAACATACCGTTCCACTGGTTGTTGTCGAAGATCAACCGCAAATCCCATCCACAGCCACAGGGGCGGAACTTGGCATCACTGAATTGCTCTGGTCTGAAACATCCTATTTTTATGGCTCGAGCACGGAACGCATTCAAAATATTCAAGCAGCGGCTTCACGTTTTCATGGTGTATTGGTCCCTCCGGGCGAGATCTTTTCGATGGGCGAGACCATGGGAGATGTAAGTCTCGAAAGTGGTTTTGCAGAGGCGCTTATCATCTATGGTGGACGTACGATCAAGGGCGTTGGCGGAGGTGTTTGCCAGGTCAGCACTACACTGTTCCGCACTGTGTTCAACGCCGGTTTCCCGATCATCGAGCGTTATTCCCATGCCTACCGCGTTTCCTATTATGAAATGACAGCCAGCGGTGCAGTGGATCCGCGCCTTGCTGGCTTGGATGCAACTGTGTATTTTCCGCTTGTGGATTTCAAGTTCAAGAATGATTCGCCATACTGGATCCTGATGGAAACCTACGTCAATGTCAACGCACGTACCCTCACCTGGAAGTTCTATTCCACCAAGGATGGACGTTCTGTCGTGTGGGATACCACGGGTCCGGCGGATATTGTCCCTGCGCCGTCACCGCTGTTCGAGGAGAATCCCGAACTCGGTAAAAATGAGATGAAGCAGGTGGATTGGGCGGCGAACGGTGCCGATGTAACGGTCACGCGCACGGTCTACCAGAACGGTGGAGTTCTCTTCCAGGATCAGGTCACAACACATTACGAACCCTGGCAGGCGGTCTGCCAGTATGGACCTGACTCAAAAAAACCTGAAAAACTGGCAGATGAAAAGAATCTGTGCCGCAACCCATCCGGGTGAGCCTGCATGGTAGAATCCCACGCTGTATATGAAATGGAGTATCAATGGTTAGTGAAACACTAAAAGAAATCCTGCGCTGTCCGAACTGTGTACGCACTACAGGCGGTGGACTCAAACTTCACAAGGATGCCTGGTTCATCTGTAACGATTGCGGGCGTAAGTACCCCATCGTAGATGACATCCCTGTCATGTTGATCGATGAAGGCGATAAATGGGTGAATACCGCAGAAGCCGATTTGCCTGTTCCTCCTCCTGCAAAATAAAGTGAGTGCCCTGCAAAATCTCCTCAACGACCTGACCAGCGCAGACGAGGAACGCGCTGAAAAAGCGGTTGCGGCACTCGTTGAATTGGGTGAGGATGCGATTCCTGCATTAATGGATTTGACCCGCTCCCCGGATGTGGACATACGCTGGTGGGCATTACGCACCCTCGCACAATCGCCTCTCTCTCGGACCGAATGGTTGGTCCCGTTTCTAGAGAGCGACCCTGCCCCGGAAGTTCGTCAATGCGCGGCGCTTGGGCTGGCTGGCAAGGCTGATGAAAGCGCAGCCCAGCCCCTGGTCCATGCGTTGAACGATGTGGATGGCATGGTCGGAACTCTGGCGGCGACAGCCCTGGTCAAGATCGGAAGTGCGGCGGTCCCATCTCTGATCGAAGTCGTCGCATCTGGGAAACAATCTGCGAGGATCAATGCGTTGCGCGCGCTGGCTGAGATCAAGGACCATCGTGCCATCCCGATCATGATGAAAGTGATGGGAGAAGACTCTGCATTACTGCAACATTGGGCGAAAGAAGGCTTGGATCGCCTTGGCTTGGATATGATATATATCAAACCGGAATAAGAATGAATTTACTGAAAACCATAAAACGTCCATCCATTGGACAGATCATCTTTTGGATCATTACCCTTGCATTGGCAATTGGGGGATTCCTTTTTGTGCGCAATATTGCCATGTGCTGGACTGCGACGCGACTTCCTGGAATTGCACCAGCCTCTTGTGGAACGTCCACCTCAGTGGTGAATGTTCCCATTTTGAACGAGGAGGGGACTCCTGTTGCCACGAGCATTGCAGATACACCTCTTCCTCCGCCGGTCGAAATCCCAAGCTCGAACCTGCCTGAACCATGGGACGGTGCAAGCCGCGTCAATATTCTTTTCCTCGGTCTGGATGAACGTGACTGGGTGGAGGGACAGGGAGCCCCGCGTACTGATACGATGATCCTCTTCACGATCGATCCGCTTTCCAAAACTGCGGGGATGATCTCGATCCCGCGTGACCTGTGGGTCAACATTCCGGGGTTCGGGTATAGCCGCATCAATACTGCTTATTCCTCCGGTGAGGGGAACAAGCTTCCTGGTGGTGGGCCTCGTCTGGCGATGAAGACGGTTGAACAGTTCCTGGGTGTGCCGATCCAATACTACGCCCAGATTGATTTTAAGGCTTTTGAGGAAGCCATTGATGCGATGGGTGGATTGTATATCTGCATTCCGGAACCTATCACAGTCAGTGTCATCGGCAGGGATAAGAAATTCAGTATCGACAATGAATGTCAGGTCCTGCCCGGTTACCTTGTGTTGGGATATGCCCGTAATCGCAAGACCGATGGCGGTGATATCGACCGCGCCAAGCGCCAGCAGCTTGTGATCATGGCGTTGCGCGATCAGATATTCAGCCCGCAGAATTTCCCGCGCATGGTTTCCATTGCGCCCGATGTGTACCGCGAAGCATCTGCCGGATTGAATACAAACATGACATTCGATGAGGCATTGAAGCTTGGAACGTTAATGACCCAAATACCAGTGGAAAGCATCAAGCAGGGGATCATCGATTACACCAGGGGCTCAATGGATAATGTTATTCTTGGTGGAGAGAACGCCAGTATCTTGAAGCCGTTCCCGGATAAGATCCGCGAATTGCGTGATGAGATCTTCCAAACCGGAGAGGCAAGAAGCCCATTGGCTCAGGGGGACCCAACTGCATTGATGCAGACCGATGGTGCACGCGTTCGCATCCTGAACGGGTCCGTTACCCCGAACCTGGAAATCTCCACCGGGAATTATTTCCTCGCCCAGGGTTTGCCTATAACGGAGGTGGGTACGGCAGATCGCGGTTATGATCGATCGATCATTCTTCTGTATTCGCCCAAGCTATACACGTTGAAGTATTTACAGGCTGTATTTGGTATATCGTCCAGCACGCAGATTCGTATACAGTCTGACCCGACACAAACGGTGGACGTTGAAGTGCGATTGGGGAATGACTGGGCGAATAGTAACCCGATGCCGTAAGATAGCCATGTCCTCGTCCCTGGCCCCTCTCCCACTGGGAGGGGGATTTTTACGGTTGTTGGAATATTAGTTTATACCCGCCAAGATAGTTTTCGCCGCTTGGCGTTTGACAGGAGGGAGGAATCAGGTCTGTTGCGATCTCGCTTCCCAGAGCAAGTTGGACAGCATGTGATGTATCCGGGTACATGATGAAGTCGGCGTAACCGTTGCCCAGTTCCGGTTTGAGCCCGGTAAAAAATTCCTCTCCTCCGGTATCCCAGGTAATGATAATTTTGATCCCCGCCAGCTGCCTGCGGTTGGAGTTGTATACAATGAGCTGCAACAAACTGTCCGGCAGGTTGGGATCGCAGACGGTATCGGCGCTGACCAAACGGAAGGGCGCGCCGCGCGTGGGGAGCGGGGTCCGTGTGGGACGCGGGGTGGGAGTGCTCAGGATGGTTTCTGTTTGGAGGGGTTGCGTTTCACTGACTTGTGGTGTTTCCGTTTCGACAAAGGGAAGGTCTGCCGGTGATGGCAATGGTGTGCTGGAGGGTTCAATTGTTACAGGCTCGAAAACCTCAATAGTTGGTGTGGCCTCGATTGAAATACTCGTGCCACTTTCCAGCGCAGCCGCCAGTGCCGCGAGTTGATCGGCTTGTGCAAAATCGCCGCTGGCGATGGCACGTTGTGCTTGAGCGTTCAATGTATCAGTTGGGTTGGCATCTTCAAGCAGTGCGAGCCTTGCCTGTGCGCGTGGCAGGTTACCTGTGGCGGCAAAGGAAGCAGCAATAGCCGAGCGGAATTGGTCTTTGAAGTCGGCGCGCAGGAGGGCAGGGTTTGACTCAGTATAGCGTTGCGGGGAAATGATCCAGGCATAGCCAAGACCAGCCCCAGCACCGAGGAGAAGTGCAAAGATGATGCCGAGTATCCACCAGGGAAAAGGTTTCATTGCAATATCCCGCTCCAGGCTTGCATGGCTGTGACAAGTTCCTGCAGGAGGGTGATGTCGGAATCTGGGAAGCCGTTCGTGCGGGCATATTCGAGCGCCTCGGAGGCGATGGCAGAAGGGGATTGGGCTCCGAATAGGGCTAATCGACGCGCGGCAGTTCCAGGGTCTTGTTCGACGCGGTAGGCTTCGGCTGTCATCAGAACGTAATCGGTTTTGTAGTCTGCCCTGAGGGTTTCCGGAGTCAGGTCGAAGAATTCCACCGGGTCTACGAACCATCCATAAGCAAGCCCCGCTCCGATGCCAAGGATAAATGCAAGAAAGATAAGTATCCAGCGAATGGGTTTCATAGAATAGGATGGTTGCTCTTCGGCTTTACCGCAGACGTTCGCTGCGGTTCCGCTCACATCGTCCCGATGTCCCTCGGGAGAGCGGAAGAATATCCGGGCAGGTGACCGGCGGCACCCAGAGGCACTTCCTTACCGTTGCTGTCTTTCGACCCTGGCGGGGTTCGGCAGGCTCTGCCGCGCCGGGCCTGCCCGGACGATGGCAAGCATACTGCATGTATATAATGGTGTCAATTGATATTGTTGTGTGCACAAATTATTCTTAACAGGATTGATTGGTTTTAGCATTGTTCAAGACCGGTTCACGTTGTAAAATCAAAGAAGGCCCGATTGACAAATATCGGATGTGTTGCCCCTGAACCTTGAGTTGGACTCTTCTCCTGTTTTGATCAGGTAAGGGGTCTGGCGAGCGAGTAGCGAAACCGACCGCAACCGTTGTCATGTGACAACGGTTCTATCGTATTTTCAAGAGGATACCCCTAATTATGAAACGTCTTTTTTCATCTTTTCTGCGCGTGAGTCTGCTTTTGTTTCTTTTGGCGGGAATTGTCTTTCAGCCTCAGTCCACAGTCTATGCGGCGGGTTTTACGATTGAGCCGATCACATGGAATATCATGGGGTTGGATAGCAATGATCCAAGTACTGGTCCCAATCACTTTCCGGTAGGGGTTCGTGTTTGTAATGATACCGGTGCAGATGCCAACAATGTAACTGGAACGTTCGTATGGGATACAGGTGGAACAGCCACAGCTTCTGAAGTCTACAGTCGATCGGGGACTGATACAACGCTGTCTGTTGATACGCTTGCCGCCGGGACGTGCACCGATTTTTACTATGAGGTGGAAATTAGCCGTACCCTGGCACCCTATGATAAGACGCGACGTTTTCATATCGAGGTTACCTCTGATGAAACAGGTGCAACAAAATATTACTCTGACATGCCGCGTGAAGTGTATGTTGAGCATCTTGTATCACAAAACCGCAACGCGGTGACAAACGTATATTTGGATGATGTTTCGATCGCGGCTGGCGGGACAATGTCCCTGATCGTGGGGCAAACCTATACGATCAAACTCGAGGGTTATACTGCCATACAGGGGTATGAACAGATCGAATATTTTATCAACTTCCCCAACACGATCTTTCAGATTTTATCCGTATCATCCACTTTTACGGCAGATACATCAGCTTATGAAAGCAGTCCCATGAGCAAGCTGTATGGAGATAACTGTAAATGGGAAAGTGACCCCACCAATCCCAACTATCGTTCCTGTCTGGATGTGGGCAAAACGGGCGGCACGGTAACCACCACATATCAAGTGAAAATCCTGCAGGTGCCAGGGGCGCCACTTGTGAATCCGGAACCGCTTAGTACATTGATCTATGATTTTTCCGGTTCGAGTTTTCACTACAATGCAGACTATGATGTTTCCACACGCTTTGCGTATATTCTTGATCCATCTGCCATTGACATAAGCAAAGGCTTCCTGCCGGATTCGGTTATTCCGGGCAATGTTTCCACCTTGACGATTCGGATCCCCAATCCAACAACATCGGAATTGAGCGGTGTGAATTTTGTGGATGACCTGCCAGATACGACTCAGATCCCTGCGGCTCCGGGCGATATGGTTGTGGCTAATCCACCCAATTTGAGCTATACCGGTTGTAATGCCAGTTCGACGCCAGCACCTGCGTCATTGACTGCCGGTGCCGGTACGATATCTTTTTCGAATATTTCGATTCCCGCTGGTGCTACGTGTGTCCTCAAATTTGATGTCTCTGTTCCTGTAATTGGAATATATACCAACCAAACCGGAAACCTTCTCATTGATGCGCTTGACACCGGTAATTTTGCTACGGCGGATCTCAATGTCAGTAACACCGTGATTCCCTGTACAAATGGGAGCATGGCACGTTGGACTGTTCCAACAACTGCCACTAATCCGCCAGATGCTGCAGGCGGTGTCCCGACGACAAAAGCTGGTAATGTTACCACCGCAACACTCTTGGCAAACGTCTCTGCAGGAGGTACGGTTGTTAGAACTACCAATGGTGCTCCTGCCCCCAATACCGATACAGGTTCCTGGTCCACTTGGGGATATAAAACCGGTGGCTACATCGAGTTCGCCTTACAAACAAAGAACTATTCACAGATTTCGTTGAATCTTTGGATGTATGATGCCAGCCCATCGAATGGCCCGGATACTTTGGTAATTTCATATAGTACGGATGGCACAAACTTTACGCCTTTAACAACATATTCCCAGTCTGCTCCTCCAACACCCAATCCTTTTCAATCCGCATGGACAAATCACACTTTTGATTTTACAGGATTAACAAGTACAACAAATAACACTTACTTTAGGATTACTGGGTCTGGCGCGAAGAACGACAATTCCGGTGCAAGCATGGATTATGACTACATGACTTTTACCGGTTGTTCCTATTATCCGCCTCCCACGATTAGTAAGACCTTCGCAACCGATCCAATCAAGGTTTTTTCCACCACTAGTGACCTGTCTCTGTTGACTTTTACAGTCAGCAACACTGTGACCACCCCGTATAATGCTGTTGATCTGACAGATGTCTATTTTGATGATACCCTGCCAGGCGGGTTGAAGATTTATAACGGTGTCGGTTATACACCGTCCACCACCTGTACATCATCAACTGGCGCGGCTTTGGCTTTGACTGCGGTGGATGATACGGATTATATTCATCTCACTGGCGCAGATATGGCTGCTGGTACATCATGTACTGTAAGTGTATACGTCAAAGGCACTACAGCAGGGCAATATCAAAATGTCAGTGGTTATGTAGGCTCCACCGAAAGTGGCACGAGTAAAAATTATGCCACTGACACCATAACTGTTGTTGCACCGCCCGTTCTGTCGAAATCTTTCAGTCCGACTGTGATCATGCTCAACGACACCTCCGTAATGCAGTTTACGATCACTAACCCGAATACTACAACAACGTTAACAAATATTGACTTTACTGATTCCGGCGCAGGCTGGCCAGCAGGACTCACGGCTACAAACAGCACCACCAATAATGTGTGCGGCGCTGGCAGTAGTCTTGTGGTCAGCGGTGGGAATTCGGTAGTGCTAACCAATGGAACGTTGGCTCCGAGCGCCAGTTGTACATTCAGTGTGGATGTGACCGGCACAACCATTGGAACAAAAACGAATACCACCAGTGCTGTCACTGCCTCAACTGGCGTGCTTTCGTTAACCGGAAATACCGCATCGGCCACACTCACAGTGAACAACCCAGTACCTCTGATTGGTTTGAACAAACAGGTTTCCACTGACAATACGAATTGGTACAAGTATGTTGGTGTTATTCCCACTCAAGATATTTGGTACAAATTCACGGTCACTAATGATGGTGAGACGGCTCTTAATAATATTGATGTAACGGATGATCAATTCAGTTCTGAATTGGCAGCAGAATGCACTGCGGCTACCAAACCCTTTGCCTCGCCCTTCTCACTGGCAGTAGGTGCTTCAGCCAGTTGTGTGATTGGACCTATATCAATTACTTCTGCACCGACGCCGAATCCATTTGTCAATACAGCGACAGTAACTACGACAACCTACACTCCTTCAACCCTGGTAACTTCAACTGCCAAATACGGAACCAAATCTTTGACAATTGTCAAGAATGTGACTGAAAGTTATTTCACAGCTGCTGGTAATACCCTGCATTACAGCTATTCTGTAACTAATGACGGCGGTTATCCATTACTTGGACCGGTCACAGTCACCGATGACAAAGTAGGAACTGTATCGTGTCAAGATCCAATTGTGGTGGGTGATAATGATGCGTATCTTGATCCGGGAGAAACAGTGGCTTGTCCTGCCACTGGAACGATAACATATACCGTGTTGGCAAATCCAGATGTGGATCCTAATAAGCAAGTGACCAATACTGCCTATGGTTCGGCAGATGGGGTGGATTCTCCCTCGGTAAATAAGACCGTCCCATTGGCCGCACTGACGATTGACAAGAATACGACCACCTCAAGTGTGGATATCAATGGCAATGTCGTTTACACCATTGTTGTTGTTAACACTGGAGTGGCAGCTCTCACCAATTTCCAGGTGACGGACACGCTTCCATTTTCTTCCGGGGAGTATACAACACCCGTATCTGTAACTGCGACCGTTACAAGTGGAAGTATTACACCATCGACTACATACAACGGTTCTGGCAACCTGTTGGCTGGTACTGATATTCTGGCAGCAGGCGCAACCGCGACCATTACCATCACAGTGGATTTGGTTAATGCGACTCCTGGTACCTACGATAATACAGCGACAGCAATTACAACAGAAACTGGAAGTATTGATGATGACGGAACTGTTGGCGGTGACCCTGGAACGCCGGGCATTGACGACGATCCGGAGACTGATGAAGATGTAACTTTATACGCTTTTCCGATTTTGACCTTGCAGAAAACCGTGGTGAATGACAACGGTGGTACAGCGGTGGATACTGCTTGGACGTTGAGCGCTACACAAGGTGCAACCGCCATTAGTGGGGCGGAAGGCGATGCCGCGATCACCAATGCTGTGGTCACTGCCGGTACTTGGGATTTGAGAGAATCTGGTGGACCGGCGGGATATACGGAAGGTGTGTGGGTTTGTTCCGGTTCGGCAGATACCGATCCAACTAATGGCTTAACATTGTCTTACGGTGAAGATGTCACTTGTACAATCACGAATGATGATGACCCACCGTCATTGACATTGTTAAAAACTGTTACAAATGATGACGGCGGTACGGCTGTAGCAACCGCTTGGACATTAACGGCTACCGGTACATTAGGGGCACCGACGAATCTAAGCGGTACCACTCCAGTGACAAGCGGGGCTGGCTTCAAGGCGGATACCTATTCCTTGGGTGAAAATGGTCCTTCAGGATATTCGGCTTCATTGTACAGTTGTGTGAAGAATGCCAGTGCACCGGTTTTCGGCAACACAATTACCATCGTATTGGGTGATACAGTGACCTGTACGATCAATAATAATGACAATTTGGTTGGTGCACCATCGCTGACGATCGTGAAGGATGCGGACAAGGCGGCGGTGTCGACAGCGGGTGAGACGATCACCTACACCATCACAGTGGACAACACGGGCAACATTGACCTGACGAATGTGGTACTGGACGATGTGTTTGCCGGTGGAGCGACCCTGACAAGCGGCGATGACGGCGACAATGTGCTTGAAACGAACGAGACGTGGGTATACACGGCGGACTACGTGGTGACACAGGCTGACCTGAATGCGGGGACAGCCCTGGTGAATGTGGCCGGAGTGGACACTGACCAGACGACGCGTCAAACGGACGATGCCACGACAACGGTGACGCAGAGTCCATCGCTGACGATCGTGAAGGATGCGGACAAGGCGGCGGTGTCGACAGCGGGTGAGACGATCACCTACACCATCACAGTGGACAACACGGGCAACATTGACCTGACGAATGTGGTACTGGACGATGTGTTTGCCGGTGGAGCGACCCTGACAAGCGGCGATGACGGCGACAATGTGCTTGAAACGAACGAGACGTGGGTATACACGGCGGACTACGTGGTGACACAGGCTGACCTGAATGCGGGGACAGCCCTGGTGAATGTGGCCGGAGTGGACACTGACCAGACGACGCGTCAAACGGACGATGCCACGACAACGGTGACGCAGAGTCCATCGCTGACGATCGTGAAGAACGTGACAGGCACGGGACCGTATGTGCTGGGGTCGACGATCGACTACCAGGTGCTGGTGACGAACACGGGTGATCTGGATCTGACGAATGTGGACGTGACCGACACGAAACTGACGAACATGGACTGTGACGGGACGGCGGGAGTGCCGTACACGACACAGGACCTGAGCATTGCGGTGGGTGGCAGCCTGACGTGTGTTGGCAGCTACACGGTGGTAGCGGGCGACCTGACGACGGGCAGCGTGACGAACGTTGCTGGTGTGACAACGAACGAAGTCTGTACGACGGCGGGTGCATGTACAGACACGGAGATCACGAAAGTGAACAACCCGGCGCTGACTTTGAACAAGACGGCGACGCTAAATGATGGAGTGGTCTTGCCAAGTGGAGAAGTGAACGCGGGTGACACTATCACCTACGCCTTTGAGGTAGCGAACACAGGCAATGTGATACTGACAAACGTGACGGTGAGCGACAGTCTACTGAGTGACTTGAGTTGCACACCAATCGCGAATCTGGCAATTGGAGCGACACAAAGCTTCACATGTACGAATAACGTGTATACGTTGACGCAAACGGATATCGACAATGGCAGCGTGATGAATACAGCGGATGTGAACGCGAACGAAGTATGTACGGGCGCGAATGACTGCACAGACACGGAGACTACACCATTTGTGTTGGTCATCGATCCGGCAATTTCCAAAGTCGGTGATCCTCTGCAGGCTTCTATCGGTGAAACTGTCACATTTACATTGGATGTAACAAATCAAGGGAATACATCTGCCAATGGTGTAGTTATCACCGACGACCTTCCATCAATCTTCGATGTGACAGCGGTGAATGTGAGCGGTGCACCATTTGGGACATCTGTCAATGTTACACCTCCTATTGGAACTGGATCTGCACCTTATAGTGTAGTAGTGACCTTGGGCGGGCCATTGCAGCCCAATGGTCTTGTTACCATTGAAATTGTAACCAGGGTTAATGGTTTGGGTAATCCGCCTATAACGAATACAGCCCGCGTGACTGCGCAGGGTGATGTGAATCTATCTAATAATGCGGATGGAGTTACCATCAGAATTAATGCCCCCAGTGGGATCGGCCTGCCCAATACCGGGTTTGCGCCCAATGTGGTAACGGAACTTCCAGAGCAACCCAGGGAGTCAATGTATGCCTCGACCGATCTCTTGTTGGAAATCCCGAGCCTGGGAGTGAAAATCCCGATTGTAGGAGTGCCAGCAGCCAAGAGAGGCTGGGATGTGTCTTGGTTGGGAAGGCAGGCTGGATGGTTGGAAGGAAGCGCATTCCCGACCTGGAGCGGGAACAGCGTGCTGACGAGTCATGTTTATGACGCGAACGGTTTGCCAGGTCCATTTGTCAATTTGAACAAGCTCAAATATGGCGATCGGATCATTGTCCACATAAACAGTCAAAAGTATATCTATGAGGTGCGTACAAACCAGGTGGTTACGCCAAATGATGCATCGTCATTCAAGCATGAGGAAAAATCGTGGTTGACGCTGATTACATGCAAGGAATACGATCAGAAGACCAATACGTATAAGAAGCGCGTGGTTGTGCGTGCTGTGCTTGTAAAGGTGGAAGGGAAATAAAAAAACACGGCGCCCCAGCAATGGAGCGCCGTGTTGAATTAACGACCTGTCCCATTCGAGATCAATGGAATGAATTTTTCAATCACTTGTGGGTCGAAGAGGCGTCCCGACTCTTTGTGCAGATAATCTACAACTTCCTTGTGTGGCATTTTCTTGCGGTAGGGTCGGTCGCTTGAGAGCGCATCCCAAACATCGACAACAGCAAACATACGGGCTTGCAGTGGAATATCTTCACCTTTGAGTTTGTGCGGATATCCGCTCCCGTCCCAGCGTTCATGATGATAGTAGGGGATGGTAATGGCTTCCTTCAGGTATTTGATTTGTGAAAGCATTTGATATGCCAGCTCAGGGTGTTTTCGCATGATTACCCATTCATCATCAGTGAGCGGACCGGGCTTCTGCAGGATCTCGTCCGGGATGCCCATTTTACCCATATCGTGCAATAACGCTCCGCGGCGGATATGGGTGATCTCCTCATCGGCGTATCCTAGAATTCGTGCCAGCTTTTCTGTCATACTTGTGACTCGTTGAGTATGTCCTTCAGTTTCGCGGTCGCGCAGGTCAAGGGCGAGCACCCAACCTTCGATGGTTTTGTCATAGGCTTCCTGCAAGTCGTTATGCGCGCGTTGTAATTTCTCTTCCGCCTCTTTTCGTTCGGTGATGTTGCGAGAAGATGCCTGGAATTCCTGTTGCTCGCTGAGTTCATCGAAAAAGAGCTGGGCGGTTGTTTCGATCCAGACGTATTCTCCGTTCTTATGGCGTGCGCGATAATCAATGGTTACAGTGATATCGTTCCATTCGGGTGTTGCGAGCAGATCGATCAGTTGCTTTGCGTCCTCGGGGTGAACGAGGGGGGTGACTGAAGTGCCGATCAATTCTTCCGGTTCAAAGCCGAGGATCGTGCGGCATGCGGGGGAGACATAAAGAAAAGTGCCGTTGGTATCGTGCTTTGAGATCATATCCGAGGAGTTCTCAGCCAGCAGGCGGAATTGCGCCTCGCTCTCGCTGAGTTGGATCTGCATCTGTTCCTTTTCTTCCTTGATTCTCCATTGCTCGATGGCTTTTTCCGCTATATGCGGCATGTCGGTCATCGACTCGGATGATTTGACGATGTAGTCCAGCGCGCCTGATTTGATGACATTCACCGCATTGCGTTCGCTTCCATAACTTGTCATGATGATGACAGGTATTGTGGGTTTTTCGCCGCCATTGTGCAGGAGTTCGCTGCTGTCGCCATCAGGCAGACGCCAGTCTGCGATGATCAACGTGGGAGTGAATTTTCTCAGGTGCTCGCGTGCATCGATTAAGGTATGGGCGATGGTAAGCTTTGATTCATCGCCGCGATCTTCGAATGCGCGTTGAATCAACTCTGCATGTGCAGGATCATCTTCAATTAAGAGGATATGGATGGTATTGTCCATCATGGATTAATAAATCCTGCCCATCCCGTTCCAGAAACTGGGAAACTATTCCTTGCCGTGCGGGTTTGTATTCCAGCCCAACCAGTAGAACCCGAGATCGTCCATCAGCTTTTTGAATTCTTCGAAACCCACAGGTTTGACAAGATAACTATTGGCGTGATTGTAATAAGCGCGCGCCACATCCTTCTCTGCTTCAGATGTAGTCAATACTACAACCGGGATCGATTTTAGTTCATCCGATTCCTTGATGGCTTTAAGTACATCGATCCCATCCACACGCGGCAAACGTAAATCCAAAAGGATCACATGCGGATGAGGATTGTTTGCCTTATCAGAATATTCTCCCCGATGGAAGAGATAATCCAGGGCTGACTGCCCGTCCAGAAAATGGCGCACCTTATTTGCGATGCGATGTTCTTCTAAAGTGCGAATGACCAGTTCGGCATGGTCCACATTATCTTCAACGAGCATGACGAGGATTGGTTCTCCAACCATTGCTTTCTCCTTGCTGAATTCCATATTGTCGTGCATCTCCAATTCTAATCGCTTTTAGGTTTAGTGAGTTTTACATTAATGTAAGTGTAAATAACTCGACTTTTACAGCACATAAAAAATTGAATCGCCAATCAACCATCGAGCGGTACAATTCAGATCAGAGAAGTGGACATTGTGGAGGAAGTCTGCGATGTATCCGTTGGTGGAATTTCCTGAGCTGGTACAACACTACGCTACGTTTTTCAAAGAGGTATTCTCTCCAGAAGCCATTCTCGAGTTCAAACGCTATATCAGCGGTCTGATAGTCTCTGAGAACAAGACGGTGGAGGGGATCAACCGTTTGTTCGTGGTGGAGAGCCGCAACCAAAGCTCGCTCAATCGGCTGCTGACGGAGAGTCCGTTCGCGTTGGACGAGTTGAACGCCTGCCGCCTGTGCCTGTTAGGCAGCCTGCCAGGAACCCGGATCAAACCGAAGGGCGTCCTGGGCTTGGACGATACCTTGCTGATCCACTACGGTCAGGACTTTGAGAAAATTGCCAAGCTGTTTGACCATGTTACGCAATCCTATGTTTGGGCGCATGACTTCCCGAAGGACATCGGGACGATGTGGTGACCATTCATTATAGTGATGAAGAGACCGATTACCCGGTCCAGTTCCAACT
>CAYTDB010000040.1:0-4238 GCA_964436455.1 uncultured Anaerolinea sp.
TTACCTTTTGGAAAGGAGATCGAAATGAGCAGTTATCGAAGAAATGGCGTTGGGGCATTGTTTGCAGGACTTCGCGGACGCCGTGTAAAACGAGGCGCCGCCTGGGGCGGCATGATCCTTGTTGGACTGCTGGCGTTTGAGGTTTTCAATTTCAGTACAACCCAGTTTGCCCTGCTGGATGTTCTGGGCAATTTGGAGTTCGCCGGGATGCGCTGGGCGAGCATTCTGGCTGTTGCTTTCTGCGGCATCGACTTTGCCGGCATTGCACGCATCTTCACCCCCGAGCAAGGACGTGACGAGCCTGCCGAAGTCTGGTATTTGTTCGGCGCATGGCTGCTGGCGGCAATTTTCAATGCGACACTCACGTGGTGGGGTGTTTCGGTGGCAATTGCCACACACACCAGCGCCAGCGGTGATGCCGTTATCAGCGCCAACACCATGACAAAGGTTGTGCCGGTTTTTGTGGCGGCAATGATCCTGCTGATCCGCGTGTTGTTGATCCAGACCTTCTCAGTTGCCGGAGACCGTCTATTCACAACTGATGAACAGCGCTCCTACAACAACAATTCTCGCCCGCGCCCGGCGCAGCAGCAGACTTATCGCCCCGCGTCACAGCCCTACCTTCGACCTGCTTCAAGCATCAACCGGCCTGTTCAAACCAATAACTCTTATCGCCCGGCACCCAAAACTACACAGCAAACTTCATTCACCCCTCAGGAGCCCACTTATCATAACCTGTCCTTCAATGGGCAGGCTGACAACGAACGCTTCGATGCCTGACCCTTAGCCTCATTCCTCGTCTCCGCAAGGGCGAACAATATAATTCCGAACTCTTTTCGAGCTCGGGTGTCCAAACCTGAATTTGAGGAACCTACCCATGCCCCGCGCTCGCACTTCCATACATGAAAAACGGCAAACAGCTGCAACCTCAAACGGAAGCGGCTGTTTGTCTATTTATTCACTGCCGCTTGTTTCGATCGTTCTGATTGCCTGCCTCATCACCGTACTGGCATTCAATACCCCCATTCCAACCTATGCAGCAATTTCCTCTCAAGTGGACACGACCACTTCAACAAGCCTCTCCCCCATCTTCACAAAGGAAGTTCAATATTGGGCGGATAACATCATACGTTGGGCAGACGCTTCCTCATTGGACCCGAACCTGGTCGCGGTTGTCATGCAGATCGAATCCTGCGGAAATCCCTTTGCGCGTTCCAGCGCCGGCGCAACGGGACTGTTCCAGGTGATGCCCTATCACTTCCAAAGCGGAGAAAACCCGTACAATCCAAACACAAACGCCTTGCGGGGGTTAGACTATCTTGCGCGTTCGATGGAGTCATCACACGGCAATGTCCGCCTGGCACTGGCGGGATACAACGGTGGCATTGGCATCATCACGCGCGGCGAATGGACGTGGTCCGCTGAAACATTGCGATATGTCTATTATGGCGCACCCATCTACGAGGACGCGCGAAGCGGGGCAACATCCAGCGCAAAGTTGGATGAGTGGTATCGAAAATATGGAGCGGGGTTGTGCAGGCAAGCCAGTCAGAAATTAGGGATTGATTAACGGCAGCCAGATCGCGAATGTGGTACCCAGACCCTCTTTTGATTCCACCTCGATGTGACCATTGTGATGTTCCACAATCCATTTGGTGATGGACAGCCCCAGACCGAATCCGGTCGTCTTGCCGCGCGTGCGCGATTTCTCGGCGCGATAGAAACGCTCAAAGATGTGAGGCAGGTCTTCGGCGGGGATGCCAGGACCGGTGTCCCGGCAAATGATGCGTGCCTGGTCTCCCACTTTTGAGAGGCTGATGTATACATCACCATCCTGTGGTGTGTATTGAATGGCGTTGGCCATCAGGTTGATCAACACCTGCTTCATGCGGTCACGGTCTCCCTTAACGAGCAATTGATCGATCTCAGAAAGATGTACATGAACCTTACCGCCCGAAATAATGTGCATCTCCTGAAACACTTCAGTGACCAGCATATCCAATTCGACAGGCTGGAAATTCAACGGCAGATTGCCAGACTCCGCCTGTGCAAGCATCAGCAAACCGCCAACCAGACGCGTGAGCCGCCCAGCCTCCTGATCGATACTGGAGAGCGATTCGACATCGAACTGCTTCATGCGGCGCATCAGATCCACGTTGCCCTTAATAACCGTCAATGGCGTCCGTAATTCGTGGCTGACATCCGCCAGAAAACGTTGTTGGGAAGTAAAGAGCACTTCAAGCCTTTCAAGAGTTCGATTGAAGGTCTGAATCAATCCCCCAATCTCACCCTCTTCAAAGCCCTGAAGCGGGATGCGGCGTGAGAGGTCATCAGCTCGGTTGATTTGTTCTGCTGTCTCGACGATGGATTTGAGCGGATCAAGTGCCCTGCCAAGCGTGAGATAAAGCGCAAAGCCAACGATTATCACGCCATACACCCAGATCACAAACAAAACATAAAGAAGGTATGTGCGCGCAGATTGAATGGGATCGAGCGGCACAGCCACCTGCATTACCGCGATCCGATTATCTCCATATCCCACAGGGACTGAGAGGACACGCAAGAGTCTGTTGCCATGCGAAACTTCCCGAAAACGCGGATTTTCTGTCCGAATATTGAGTGGATCAAGCGCTTGTTCCGATTTTCCCAGTAATCCAAAACTGTCCTGCAACTCGCCGTTCAATCCCCACACCTGCGCATTCGTATTGGGATCCATATTTGCAGGGATATCCCCGAACCGGACCTCCTTCAGGCTGGTTGCGCCAGACAAGCCAATGAACTCATCGGCAGTCATGGCAAGCCGATCATCCACCTGGCTGAGCAGCACTGTGTTCACAAGCCAAAAGACCCCGGCGCCGAAGATCAGAAGAATACCACCCAAAAGAATCGAATACAGAAGTGTCAGGCGCTGGATAAGAGACATTCGATTTACGAATTACGATTTTGGATTTACGATCCAGGCTCAGGGGTTCTCACGCATAACATATCCGACGCCACGCACAGTATGGATGAGGCGCATCTCGCCTTCACCCTCCAATTTCTGGCGCAGGTAACGGATATACACCTCAAGCACATTGCTCTCACCGCCAAAATCATATCCCCACACACGGTCGAAGATCACTTCACGCGTCAATACTTGTTTGGGATGACGCAGGAATAATTCAAGCAATTCATACTCTTTTGCGGTCAATGAGATCGTGCGGTCTCCTCGTGAAGCCTGTCTTGAACCGGTGTCTAAAGAGAGATCGGCAAATTTCAAAACGGGGATCCGCTCAGGTTGTGTCCGTCGCAGTAGTGCACGTACGCGCGCAAGCAGTTCATCCAGGTTAAACGGCTTGATCATGTAATCGTCCGCACCCGCATCAAGCCCCTGGATGCGATCCTGCACAGTATCTTTTGCCGTCAACATCAAAATGGGAATCGAGCCGCCAGTGCGCAGACGATGGCATACTTCCAGCCCATCCATGCCGGGTAGCATCCAATCCAGGATCACAAGGTCAGGTGTATGGTCACGTGCAAGGATCAAACCCATGCGCCCATCGGTTGCAGTATCCACGGTATAGCCTTCATAGGATAAACCGCGTTGTAGCAGTTTCAAAATCTGCTGGTCGTCTTCAATGATCAGGATACGCTCGTTCATGTTGATTGCTCCTATGCAAAATATACCACAACTAATGCTACATGTATCGGATGAAAAATCCGCCTCATACTTAACTCTAACTTGAAACCAACACAATAAGCCTTTGCCAATCTCATGCTTTTACACTCAAATGACTTTAGCAAAGTCGTTTGACAAACCTGCATATGTCATGTTGAGCGGAGTGAAACATCTCTGTCTTGGCATGACCGAGATCCTTTGGTCGCCGGAAATCGCTCTCTCGCATCGTCTGATGTCCTGCGGGAGGGTGACATAAAACGGACTTTGCTACAGCCATGTATACACTCACACCCCAACTTGACACATCCTCCCATGAGAGTATAATCACGCTCTATAAGACAGCGTGAAGACAAGTACCTGTTCAACCGTTCAGAAAGTTGTCGGCTGATGCAAGACAACCGGGCAGACAGAGAAATCCCCTTCATCCATCGCTTCCGCAGGAACATGTTTTAGAACTGTTGTAAGGAAGACGTGAGCGCCCGTTACAGCGCACTCCGAGACCCCCGTAGCCGAAGGCGGAGGGGTAAAAGCAGGTGGCACCACGAGACGCCCCCTCGTCCTGCAAATGGACCGGGGGCGT
>CAYTDB010000040.1:4338-38113 GCA_964436455.1 uncultured Anaerolinea sp.
AAAAGCAGGTGGCACCACGAGACGCCCCCTCGTCCTGCAAATGGACCGGGGGCGTATTCTATTTCTGCACACGGAGGTGCAACATGTTGGATATCAACCTAATTCGCGAAAACCCCGAGCTTGTACGCACATCGCTCAAGAACCGCCAGATGGATGCATCTTCTGTGGATGAGATCCTAAAACTGGATGAAAAGCGACGCGCCCTTCTCACTGAGGTGGAGAAGCTAAAGGCAGAGCGCAATGCTGTCTCGAAAGAGATCAGCAAGATGAAAGACGCGGCAGAACGCGAAAAGAAAATTGTCGGGATGCGCGAAGTCGGAGATAAGATATCGGCACTGGATAAGGAAGTGGCAGGCATCGAGGCAGAATTAACTGCATTGACCAGTGCCCTGCCCAACGTCCCGGATGAACGGACGCCGATAGGCGTTTCCGAAGAAGAAAATGTAATACTGCGCACTGTCGGCCAACTCCCCGAATTTAACTTTGAGCCCAAAGCACATTGGGACCTCGGTCCTGCACTCGGCGTCATTGACTTTGAGCGCGGCACGAAGATCACCGGCTCACGCTTCTACGTTTTGAGCGGACCTGGCGCACGCCTGCAACGCGCCCTGATCGCCTTCATGCTCGACCTGCACTCACGCCAAGGCTATACCGAAAAGTACCTGCCTTTCATGGTGAAATATGACACGGTTTACGGTGCGGGACAACTGCCCAAGTTCGCCGACAACCTGTATAAAGACCATGAAGAGGAATTGTATTTCGTACCAACTGCCGAAGTCCCGTTGACCGGTATGCACATGGATGAGATCATCGACGAAGCGCAGTTGCCATTGCTTTACACAGGCTACACCCCCTGCTTCCGCCGCGAAAAGATGAGTGCGGGGCGTGATGTGCGTGGCATCAAGCGTGGACATCAATTTGACAAAGTTGAGATGTATATGTATGCCAAGCCGGAAGAATCGGATACCCTGCTCGAGAAAATGCGAGAAGATGCCGAAGCAACTTGTGCCACGTTAGGTTTAACCTATCGAGTGAAGCAACTTTGCACAGCCGATCTCGGTTTTGGCTCAGCCATCACGTACGATATCGAAGTCTGGGCAGCGGGTTGTAACGAGTGGCTGGAAGTGTCATCCGTCTCGAACGTTCGCGACTTCCAGGCACGTCGTGCGAATATAAAGTACCGCCCTGCTGATGGCGGCAAGGCGCGTTTCGTACACACCCTGAACGGTTCAGGGCTGGGACTCCCCCGAACACTGATCGCGGTCATGGAGAACAACCAGCAGGCTGACGGCTCGATCGTGGTGCCGGAAGTGCTCCGCCCGTGGATGGGCGGCGTAGAGGTGATCAAACCGTGATAATCGAGTTAACCTGTCAGGACTTAAAGACCTGACAGGTTTCTCAAGAGGAATAACATGCCCGAATGGCTTCCCCTTTTTCTTCGGATCGCTCTTGAAACCTTTACTCTTTTTGTGCTTCTGGTTGGGTTGGCAGGCTTGATCGTGCCAGTCTTTCCCGGTCTCACGATCATGTGGCTTGCCACACTGGTCTATGCGCTCATACAGAATGCGTCGGATAAAATGACCGGCTGGGATTGGACGGCGTTTGCCTTTATTACGCTGTTGATGATCGGAGGCAACATCGTTGATAACCTAATCATTGCCGCAAAGATGCGCGACCAGTTCATCCCCTGGAGCTCGATTTTGCTGGCGTTCGCAGCAGGCATCGTTATCAGCATCTTTTTCACACCGCTGGTCGGTCTCATCGCCGCGCCGCTGGCATTGTTCCTTGCGGAACTAAGAAGGTTGGACAACCGCGATGATGCCATCAAATCCACCAAGGCTTATCTGATCGGCTGGGGCTGGGCATTTGGTGCAAGGTTTATAATTGGCATCACAATGATCGGTTCATGGATGTTGTGGGCATGGATCTAGCTCAATCTAAATAGGAGATAAGCATTATGGTGGGTGATTTTATGTTGATACTCGGCATTCTTGGCAATTTGATCAGAGCGATTGGTTTTGTGGTCTTTGGGTTTGGGATTGCACGCTTTACCCTCGATGCCTACAACAAAGCCAACTGGTAATTGCAGATTGCACTGGCATTGGGTTTCTTCGGTTTATTGATCGGCCTGACAAACTTCGCCACACCCGGCTCCTCTGGCATGTATGCACTTGGGGCAGGGATCGCATTGATCATGGGTTTTATGCCCGGGAAAAAAGAAAACGAAGAGCAGGATAAGTAGAACGACAACGGGCTTTCAAATTGGAAGCCCGTTATTTTTTCCAACCCGGGTTCATTGCAGGTCTTCGATCACGCTTCGCGCCACAACCTCAGGCTGTTCGCCATTAAAAACGCGTATCACAGCCTCCTGGAGGATGGGTCCCAAAACATCCACCACATCTTTGGGCGGCAGTGGATGGGCAGATTGTAAAACTTCATTAATGGATGTCTCCAATGCGTCATCATTCCATTCACTCAACGCTTGTGGACGCGTTGGCAAAACCCCATAGGCACGTGTCCACTCAGACATGAAATTACTGTCGATAAGATAGGAAGCCAGTTCCACAGCGAGAGGCTGGTTCTCCACCTTCGAACCTGCCAACGCCCAAACCCAGCCATCCCCCAGTGAATAATGGGCATTGTCCAAACCCAATAATGGAGAGTAGCCACCACTCAGGGTTTGGATGTCACTGGATGCCCAAATGACAGCCAGGTCTGCCCTGCCATCGCGAAAAAACTGCAGGGACTGTGTATCCATCTGGTAGTCGCGTGTCTGCAGGAGGATCGTTTCCGTTTCCAGGGCTTGCTTATAAAAGGATAATACTCTGACAAGAACATCCTCATTCAAAGTGATCACACTTTGATCATCTACAAGCGCCCCTCCCTCTGAAAGATACAGGGAAAGCGCCAGAAGCGCCTTGGGGTCAGAAACAGGGACAACCACATAAGTGCCTAATTCAAAGATTTCATCCCATGTGGCTGGTGGTTCATTGAAAACAATGGGACGATAAACCGACAACATGACATCGCTTGCAAAAGGAATACCATATTCAGTGTTCTTGAGGTGTCCCAGTTCACGCGCAAAGACATACCAATCAGGGTCCTGCAAAATGTCTGTCAAACCTTCGAGCGGGTGCAGGAAACCTGCAGATGCCACAACCTGCATGTCTGAATAGGACAGTGCGATCAGATCCGGCATGGATTCAGGCGCGGCGTTGTTTGTGATGGACAGGGCGTTCAGGATATTCGTTTCCGATTTGATGCGGACTTCGATGGTGATTTTGTGTTCATCTTCAAAATCGGACAGGCGCTTCTTAAGCAATTCAGCAGAGGGAGTTCCTGCATCAGGGGCAAAGCGCGAAGGCAACCAGATGCGCAAACTGCGCGGTTGATTCGTTGTCACGGGCGCGGTGGAGGTGGGAATCGCCTGAGGCGTGGATGTGGCTTCCAAAACAGGAGCAGGCGTCGGTGTGGCGAGAAGCGGGGCGAGGGACGAGCATCCTGCAAGGATCAGGATGAGTGCAAAATGTGTAAGCTTTAAAACGTGAGTCAAATTATCCCAGATCAATCGGCGAGCGCAGAAGGGCTGTCAGCAATTTGACAGAGTTCTGCACATCGGAATAATCCACCATTTCTGATGGTGAGTGAACATAGCGGACAGGTATGGAAATACAGCCTGCGGGTACCCCGCCGCGTGCCAGCTGCATGGCACGCGCATCGGTTCCACCAAATAGAAGCACTTCACGCTGGAAGGGTATCTTGTTTTTCTCGGCAGTACGAATCATCCATTGCACAACGCGCGGATCAGACAAGGCGCCGGCATCCTTGAACTTGATGCACGCGCCATTACCCAATGCCATTTCCATCTTGGGGGCTTCGGGTGCATCACCGGTCGGGGTGACATCAAGCGCAATTCCCACATCAGGATCAATACCAAACGCAGATGTCCCTGCGCCACGCGTACCAACCTCTTCTTGTGTGGTGAAGACGAAGTAAACATCATGCGGCGTGGACTTAAGTGCGCGTAATGTCTCGATGCCAACCAACACGCCAACTCGGTCATCCATGGATTTGGCAACGAGGCGGTTCCCCATTTCAACGAACGGACGGTCAAAGGCGGCAACGTCACCAACCTTGACGGGACAATCCTTTTTGCTTGTGGCACCGACGTCAATGTACACTTTGTCGAGAGTGGGAAGTTCATTGATATTGCTAAAGTTATCGTACCCGATCACACCCTGCACGCCGTTCAAAAAGCGGACGCGTCCGCCCACCACATAACGCCTGAACACCCCGCCGATCGGCGAAAAACGAACAAAGCCTTTTTCGTCCACATGGCTGACCATGAGTCCGATCTCATCCATGTGCGCAGCGATCATGACCTTTTTCGTATCTTTGGTTTGTTTGGTCGGTTTCTTGCGGGCAATAAGGTTGCCAAGTGCGTCCACTTTGATCTCATCGGCGAGCGGCTTTACCTCTGCCTGAACGAGTTTGCGGACTTCGTCCTCGTAGCCGGAGGGTCCGAATGTTTCTGTGAGTTGCTTGAGAAGTTGTTTCATCAGAATGGTTTCCTAGTCGAGTAGTTCAATAGTTTGGTAGTTTCTTAGTTAATCGAGATTGAGTGTATCTCCGCTCTCATATGTTTGTTCACCCTCGCTGGTGAAGATGTGAACTTTGCCTTGTCCCATCACTTTCCATTCGCCGCCAAGCCTGCCGACAAGCGTGGTATCTTCGTCCACGCCGATCATGCGTTCGCCAGTTTTGAGCTTGCCCATCAGCGCAAGGATAATCGGTCTGAACAGGCCAGGGATGGCATCGAAGTGCGGGACAATGTATTCGGCGGGGATGATGCCAAATCCTTCCTGCGTTTGTGCGAGGCGAAAGCGGGGCATGCGTTTGGCAAGGATCATTGCGCCAGCAGAGCAGCCTGCGTACACGGCACCGCGCTCCCAGGCTCGTTGTGCAGCTTCCCAGGCACGGCTCCCGCTCATGGTTTGGTGCAGGTAACCAGGGTCGCCACCGGAGAAATAGATCAGGTCTGCACTTTCGAGCGTGGATTCCCATTGGGGATCATCCGCAGACTCACGGTCTATGATGCGAGGCGCATTCACTTCCGCTCCCAGTTTTTCAAAGTGCGAGATTCCCATGTTCGACCAACGATTGACACTTCCATCGCCTTCACGTCCCGCCGCGGTTGGGAGACAAGCTACGCGTGGTTTGCGTCCATTCAGGTTCAGACTGGCAAGTAAGTGACGATCAACATCGTCCATGACGGGCAGATATTCACCAGAGCCAACAAGGGCGATCAATCCATTCATGAGGTACCTATAAAGTAAAAAGCAAACAAGTAGACACGGAAACAGGTCGTCTAACGATTTGCAATGAGTGACGGGGTAATCTTCTTCAGCGCGGCATGAAGCAGGTTGATCGTGTTCTTCCAATCATCCACACGCGAGATGCTGATCGGCGAGTGTGTGTAACGATGCGGAATGGAGACCGAAACCGTCGGCACACCTGCAAACGAGCGCTGGATGGCACCCGAATCAGTACCGCCTCCGCCTGGCTGGCGGAATTGGTAGGGAATTTTTTCAGCATCACCGACTTCGCTCAAAAAGCGGACGAGACGCGGGTCATGCAGAGTCGAGCCATCCGCAATGTAAATGGCTGGACCTTGTCCGAGCTTTGTGTTGTAACTTGCGTTTTCACTGCCATCGTGCACAGGCAGATCGTTCGCGGGTGTTGAGTCGATGGCAATTGCCATATCCGGCTTGAAGTACTGAGCCGCCACCTTTGCACCGCGCAGACCGATCTCCTCCTGCACAACAAACGCCAGACACAAATCAACATTTGCAGGCGCATGTTTCAATAACTCGATCAGCGTAGCAACACCGATACGGTCATCAATTGCTTTAGACATGATGGAAGGCCCTACGCGCCGAAACTTGGTGGCAAACCCGGCGCGGTCACCGACCTTCGCCTTGCCGCCAATGCCCATGTCAATGCGCATTGCATCGAGCGGTACTTTGCGCGTGGCTTCATCGTCATCCATCAAATGAACAGGTTTGCCGCCGATCACACCAGGGAGGTGGTCTTTGCCAACCAGGACTTGTTTGCCAACCAGATGACGGACGTCGATGCCGCCGACGGTTTCAAAGCGATAGATTCCCTCGCCATCATCGGCAACGATGAAAAAGCCAACCTCATCCATGTGCGCGTCCAACATGACCCGCAGGCGCTTCGCAGCCCGCCCATGCTTGACCGCCAGCACATTGCCCAGCGCGTCCACCTTGACTTCGTCCGCGTAAGGCTTGACCTCTTCCAAAACGATCTTGCGCACTTCGCCTTCATCGCCAGACACAGCAATGATGTTGCAAAGTTTTTCAAGCAGCTTTAGTTGTGCATTTCCAAATGATGGCATGAACTTATTCCCAAACGATCGTTTCAACAAAATCTTCATCAAGCGAGGCGATGAACTCGGCAAGCAAACGTCCCACGCGATGAAGGTCTTTTACAGCGACAGCCTCAACCGGCGTGTGCATATAACGAAGAGGATACTCCAGCAACGCGGTCGGGATACCCTCCATGGTTGTTTGCATCGGGTACGCATCTGTACCAGAGTTTTTAGGCGCCACATCCAGGAACCACGGTATTTCGAGTTTGTCCGCAAGTTCCGTGAGTCTCTTGTGCAAAAACGGGTGGATATTCGGTCCCATGCAGATGCCGACACCCTTCCCCATAGGATGCGTCTGCCACCCGTTCGCACCGGGACCTTTGGCAAACGTCCCGTCAATCGCTATCGCAATATCAGGACGCAACTGGAATGCAGACGTGTACCCGCCCAAAAAACTCGTCTCTTCCTGGACCGTTGCAACTGCCCACACATCCCAAACATGGCTCTTGCCATGAAGGTCTTCCAAACAGATCGTCAACGCCGCAACCGAAGCGCGGTTATCCAGTGTGTGACCAGAGATCACATCACCAGCCAGTTCCATCGGCTCATTTGCAAAAGAGACCAGGTCACCCACACGCACCTTCTTCTCCACTTCGCGCCGGGTCAGACCAGTATCCACAAGTAGGTGCTTGATCGCCACAACACCGCTTCCTTCCTTCTCAGGCAGGAACCTGGCAGGCGGCATCGCAATGACAGCGGGCAATTCATCTCCACTGCTGGCGTGAACCGTGACGTGTGCACCTGGCAGCACGCGTACGTCAATACCGCCAACATCCGTGATATGCAAAAAGGCGTCTTCGATACTCGACACCATCATGCCGATGGCGTCCATATGCGTGGCGATCATCACAGATGGACGTTTCCCCCCGCCAGAGCCTTTCTTGAGTCCATGCAGGGAGCCGACGCGGCTGAGACTTGTTTCGTCAACAAGTGTTCGCCACTTTTCTTCAACAATTCTGGCAATCGGGGCTTCGTGACCCGATAAACCAGAGGTTGAGATCATTGATTTGAGGAAGGGAAGAATATCTGTCATATTATGGTGATTGGGTAATTGGGAAGGAAGTTATAGTTGGAGAGGGTGTAATTGAGGGCGTGACCGGTGTAAAAGTTGCGGATGGCGTAAATGTGACTGACGGAGTGAACGAGGGGGAAGGGGTCAAAGTTATCGTCACTGTGCTAGTTGTTGTCCATGTTGCTGTAACGGACGCGGTCATGGTCAGGGTTATCGTCTCCGTTGGGGAAGGAGTGATCGTAGGAGTATCCGACGGAGTCGCGGTAATAACTTCCGGGCTGGATGTGACGATCTGAAGCGGTTGCGTTGCTGTAAATGAAATGGTTTCAGTAGCGGTGGGAGTTGACGTGATTGAGTTGTCCGGCGCAAGCATCACGGCGATTCCCCCAAGGCAGTAACAGGGAATTGTCGCAAGGACGATGGAGATCAAAATGAGCCGACGACGCGCCACAGGGTTCGAGGTTTCGAGCATAACGGGTAGATTATAATCCATCAACAATATGATTCCTCTTCATCTCCGCATCTCGGGCTTCCTTTCTTATCGCGACACCATCGAATTGGATTTCAACACATTCGACCTTGCTTGCATCTCTGGACACAACGGCGCAGGCAAATCATCCCTGCTTGATGCTTTCACCTGGAGTTTGTTCGGTGAGGCACGTGGTAAAAGCAGTGACATCATCAACCTAAATCAAGATGTCAAAGCCGCGGAGGTGGCGCTCACGTTTGAACACGAAGGCAACACCTATCGCGTGCAGCGCACATTGCCGCGCAACAAAAGCACTGTTCTTGAATTCCAGGTCAAGAATGGCGATGAGTGGAGACCACTCACCGAAAAGACCACCCGCGACACCCAAACCCGCATCGAGCAGACCCTGCGGCTCGACTACGAGACCTTCGTCAACGCATCCTTCTTTTTACAGGGCAAAGCCGACCAGTTCACGCAGCAGAATGCCACCAAGCGCAAGGAAGTGTTGAGCAACATCCTCGGGCTTGAAGCCTGGGAGGAATACAAGAACCGCACCGCCGAAAAGCGTAAAGCAATCGAGCGCGAAGCGGACGAGATCGACGGTCGCATTGCCGAGATCGATGCCGAACTTGCTGAGGAAGATTCCCGCAAGGCAAGGCTTGCCGAGCTTGAAACCAGCCTCAAACAATTGACATCCACGCGTGAAGCGCAGGAATCCATTCTGGAAAATATCAAGAAGAACACAGCACTGCTGGACGAACAACGCAAATTGACATCCACCATCCAAGCCAGCCTCCAACGCTCACAAACGGCTCTCATGGGGCTTGAGACTCGTCTCGCCACCAAACAAACTGACCGCGCCTCTTATGCATCTCTCGTTCACCGTGCCGGGGAAATTGAATCCGCGTATAAAGAGTGGCAAATAGTCCGCAAGGAACTGGAAGAATGGGAAAAGAACGCATCACAATTCCGTGAACATGAAAAGGAACGCGCTCCACTGTTGGAGAGGATCGCGGCAGAGAAAGCGCGGTTGGAAGAAGAGAAACGCTCACTGACAATTGAAGAAGAGGAGTTCAGTAATCAGTCATCAGTAATCGGTGAATTGACAGAGAGCATCAAGCAGACTGAAAAAAACTTGAAAGAAGCGGAAGCCAAAATTGCTGAGCGGTCTGAACTGGAAACCAGGCGCAACGGAGCCCGCGAACGTCAAGCCGCGATGAAGGTCGAGAATGAGACTCTGAAAGTTGAGATGAATCAACTCAAAGAACGGATCGAAGCGCTCAAGTCTGCAGACGGGGTAGCCTGCCCAGTGTGTGGTCAGGAGCTGAGCGAGGCACACCGCAAATCCACGCTCAAGCAATTGGAAGCAGACGGCAAGGAAAAAGGAGATAAATATCGAGCGAATACTGAAGAGTCGAAATCCCTCGCCACTGAAATTACCAATTACCAATTACAAATTACCAATCTCTCTTCCGTCGAAAATGATCGCGTCAAATTTGCCAGCGAAGTCTCGCAACTCACCGAACGCGTGGAACGATTGCAGGCACTCGCGAAGGATTGGGAGACCACCGGCAGGAAGCGCTTGAAGGAAGTCGAGAAGTTACTAGAAGGTGTCAGATTTGCGAAGGACGAGCAAAAGCAACTCGCCAAACTCGACAAAGAACTCGCCAAACTCGGCTACGATGCGTCTGCGCATGATGAGGCGCGTGAAAAAGAAAACGAACTGCGGAGCGTGGAAGAAGAGTACGGCAATCTCAAATCGGCAAAGGAAGTTATCAAGCAGATCGAAGGTGAAATTGCGAACCTGGAAGGGGAAAGAGGAAAGAGGAAAGAGGAGATAGACGAACAACAAAAACTATACGATTCTGCCACGGCTGCATTGGCAAGCGCTGACGTGCAATCGCCCAATCTCGAAGAAGCCGAACGTGAGTTGTTCCGTGTGCGCGAAGAAGAGAATAAGGTCCGCAGTGAGTTGGGCGGCGCCCAGCAACGCGTGGATATTCTCAAAACGCAACGCGCCCGCAAAAAGGATTTTGAGAAAGAGCGCGAAGAATTCCGAAAACAGATCGCGCGTCACCGCACGCTCGAACGCGCCTTCGGCAAGGACGGCGTCCCTGCCTTATTGATCGAACATGCAATACCACATATTCAAGATAAAGCAAACCAAATATTAGGTCAGCTAACAAATGATCGAATGTCCCTTGAATTTGTGACGCAAGAAAAATATAAAGATGAATCTCGAAAAGATTTAAAAGAAACTCTAGAAATTCGTATTAAGGATGGAGTAGGTAGAGATGGACGCAATTATGAAATGTATTCAGGTGGTGAAGCCTTTCGAATCAATTTTGCAATCCGCCTTGCTCTTTCCGAACTTCTCGCACAACGCAAAGGCGCACGCCTGCAAACGCTGGTCATCGACGAAGGCTTCGGTTCACAGGATGTGCAGGGACGTCAACGTCTCATTGAGGCGATCAATCTCGTGAAGAATGATTTTGCCAAGATTCTGGTTATCACACATCTTGACGAGCTTAAGGATTCTTTCCCCACTCGGATAGAGGTGGAAAAGACCGAGCGGGGCTCAGAAATTCACGTTATCTAACCCATGATCTATCTTCTCCTTTCGACCGCGTTTTGCATTGGCGGTCTTATCATCATTTACTGGCTTCACAATCAATACCAACTCGATATAGTTGTCGAGCCAACACCTCCCCCGTTGAACGCGCCGTTCATTTCGGTCTGTGTCCCTGCACGCAACGAGGAGCGGAATATCCGCAGATGTGTCGAAGGGATTTTGAATCAAGATTATCCGAACTTCGAAGTTATTGTGTTGGATGACCGCTCAACAGATTCGACATCCGAGATTCTTCACCAGCTTGCGGCTCAGAATGACAGACTTAAAGTCATCAGCGGTTCAGACCTACCTGAAGGCTGGGCTGGCAAACCCCATGCGTTGTACCAAGCCTCCGCCTTCACCCAAGGTGAGTGGCTTTGCTTCATCGATGCCGACACCTTCCTTGAGCCTAATGCACTTTCATCCTGTTACGCCAAAGCCATAGAAACCCAGGCAGACATGTTCACCATCATGACCTTTCAGATCCTCGGTTCATTTTGGGAGAAGACCGTCCTGCCGCTCGTGATGACCGCTCTCTCGGTGGGCTTCTCGCCCCGCAAGGTCAATGACCCCAAGCGAAAAGATGCCATCGCCAACGGTCAATTCATCATGGTAAAACGTTCGGTCTATGATGCCATCGGCGGGCATGAAAGCGTCAAGGACAGCATCGTGGAGGACAAAGCCATCTCGGAACAGGTGAAGTGGAACGGTCACGGTCTGGTTGTTGCCGATGGGATGAAAGTGGCAAGGACTCGGATGTATACATCCCTGCCTGAGATGTGGGAAGGCTGGACGAAGAATATCTATTTGGGGTTGAGCGAACAACCATCGTTGATGGCGTTGGGTGTCTTTGGTGCACTTCTTACGGTGTTGGCTTCGCTGTTTCTCCCTATCTGGCCTGTGCTGGGATCGCATTGGTATCTCAATGGTGGCGGCGTGATGGCTTTGGGTGTTGTGATCGAGTCGTTAATCCTGTGGGCATATCTGATTAGTATGCGCGCAAGAGCATCAATAAACATGAAAATCTCCCCCTGCTACGCGGTGACCACTCCGCTGGGTGCGGGGGTTTTCGGCGCGATGATGTTCACGTCCGCGTGGATGGTGCTTTCACGCAAAGGAGTGACGTGGAAGGGGCGGGTGTACAGGAAGGGGTAGCAGGGTCAGTTTGAGGGGAGAGAAAGTTATTGGGGGATTGGATCAGGTTTCGGCGAAGGGGGAAGCGGGACTTTGTCCAATTTGTGACTAAAGTCACAACCAATCAGACCAATCCAGTATAGAATGAAAATCAGATTAACCGACAAAGGTGAACTGATGTTTAGAAATCCACTTTTCATTGCGATCGCGGCGGCGGCCATCGCGTTGGGGACATTTGTGTTCGTGACTGATGCACCCGCCTACGCTGGAACAGATTCAGAAACGTGCGCGAACTGCCATGTGATGGATTCAATGTACGAGAATTATTATCACGGCGCACATCAACCCTGGGCGGAATGTTCGGACTGTCACCTGCCCCACGGAAATTTTATCACCTACTATTTTGAGAAGGGACGACAGGGTGCGCACGATATTTTTGTATTCAGTACAGGAAAGACTCCCGAAGTGATCCGTGCGAACGAGCATTCGAAGGAGATCATTCAGGAGAATTGCATCCATTGTCATGAAGATGCAGTGGAGACGATCATGATGGGGGCACAGCCATTCGACCGCAACTGCTGGGACTGTCACCGCAACATCGCCCATGGACCGCGCGGCGCGTCCATGGTTCCGTATCAAGACTCGAATTTTTACCCTGTGAAGTAATCAAACCAAGGAGAATCATTTATGAAGAAATATACAACATTCATACTGGTCGGCATCATTATCCTGCTTGCCGCAGTATTAACCGGTGTGCTGGTGTTCATGAAGAATCAGCCCGTAGAGGAACGAGCCTTTGAGCCTCTGGTTGAGATCGCTCCAATGGAACCCGATTCAGCAAAGTGGGGTGTGAACTTCCCCAACCAGTACACCACGTTCATGAAGACCGAGACGAACAACATCGATACGACCTATGCGGGTTCGTCCGCCTTCTCATGGCTGGAGCGTGATCCGCGCCAGAAGATCCTTTTCGCTGGTTACGGTTTCGGCAAGGATTACAATGACGATCGCGGTCACGCCAACGCGCTGACCGATGTACGTGCAACGGGACGACTGAACCTCAACGATGAAGACCCGAAGCACACTCCTGCCACTTGTTATTCCTGCAAATCCTCCGACAACCCTGGTCTGTGGGATGAAATGGGCATGGAAGCCTACGACAAGATGTCCTTCAATGAAATGACACCCAATATTAATAACGCCATAGGTTGCTCCAACTGCCATGAAGCAGGGACACTGCGACTGATCGTGACCAATCCCGCCCTGAGGGAAGCGCTTGACGCACAGGGAAAGGATTGGGAATCTTTCACCCGTCAGGAAATGCGCACGGTTGTTTGTGCGAACTGCCATGTGGAATATTACTTCGCAGGTGAAGGCAAATACCTGACCTTCCCATGGGAAGACGGCACGGATGTGTATTCCATTATCCAATATTATGAAGACCTTGGCTTTAAGGATTGGGAATACCCCGAAGCAGGCACGTCCATGCTCAAGGCGCAGCATCCTGAATACGAGTTCTTCACGGCTGGCTCCACGCACTATAACGCGGGCGTCTCCTGCGCAGACTGTCACATGCCCTACGTTCGCGAGGGCGCGGCGAAGTATTCATCGCATGATGTCCACAGTCCGCTACTCAACCCCGAACTCGCTTGCGGACAGTGTCACACCGACAGCGAATACGTTGTCCGCCGCGTGAACGCCATCCAGGAACAGGTGGCCACAACCAAACAGAATACTGAAGATGCCATCGTGGATGCTATTAACGCCATCAAACTTGCGACGGCGAATCCGGAGGCTGACCAGGACCTTCTGAATCAGGCACGTAACCTGCACCGCAAGGCACAATTCATGTGGGACTTTGTCTCTGCTGAGAACAGCACGGGTTTTCACAACCCCGAGTATGCTCTCAAGATCCTTGCCGACTCCACCAATCTCGCGCGGCAGGCACAAATGCTGGCGGCGCAGTCCGTGAACGACATGACCCTGTTACAAACTGGAACGTTCTATCAGACGCCATAAAATTGAAAATGAAAAGATGATAGTGCAGAGACGCTGTCCGCGAAGATGGCGTCTTTTTGTTTTGGGGGAGTGAAGGAAGCATTAGACCGCTTGCATAAATAACAAGAGTCGCGCACGTATCCTCTTTTTTAACCGCCGAGAGACGGAAACACCGAGAAAAGTTGTTTGAAAATCTCCGTGACTCAGTGGCTAGGGTTTGACTTGTGCAAGAGATCTATTAACATTTGTGTTTGATTTTTGTGAAATTCTGTTATAGTTAACAAACCATGACACAAGCAAAAACATCATCCAAAGATCGTGAAAATCAAATATTGGAGCGGATCAAAAAAAAAGGCAGGGTGACCATTCAGGAATTGGCTGATGCGTTGACCGTTTCAACCATGACCGTCCACCGTGACCTGAATCGGCTGGAAGAAAAGGGACTGATCCGCAAACATCATGGAAGCGCATCGCTGGCAAGTGAAGAATTGGGGAACACATCCTGCGCCCTGTGTGGAAAGTCCACCCAGGGGAAAAAGGTTTTTATCATTTATCTTGCCAACAGCGAACAAAAGACCACCTGTTGCGCCCATTGTGGCTTGATGCTGCTGACCGTCACCAAAGGCGCATGGCAATCCATGACAATGGATTATTTGCACGGTCACATGATCAGCGCCAATCAGGCGATCTATCTGATCGGCTGCGACCTGAACGTGTGCTGTGTCCCAACCATACTGACCTTCGGGTCGCGGCAGGAGGCAGAACGCTTCCAGTCTGGTTTCGGCGGGACGCTTGCCAGCATGGATGAAGCCATCGAATTCCTGATGGGAAGTCAACACGGCGGTCATCACAGCCAAACATAAATCAAAAAAAGGATATCAACGATGAGGAAAATTATTATTTTTATTCTTGCAAGTGCATTCTTATTAAGCGCCTGCGCGGCAAAAGAGGGGATTGAAGTCAGTGACACTTGGGCACGCACCTCCATGCAGGGGATGAACAGTGCGGTCTATTTTGTGATCCAGAATCACAACGCTGAAGTGGATGAATTGACCGGCGCAGCATCGGAGGTGGCAGACGCGGTCGAAGTCCATGAGAGCAAAATGGAGAATGGTGTGATGAGGATGAATCACGTCGAATCAGTCATGCTGGAGCCATCCTTAAAGGTGGCGTTCATGCCAGGCGGCTATCATGTCATGATGATCGGTCTCAAACAGGATCTCAACGCAGGCGACGAAATCAAGGTCACTTTGCAATTCAGGAACAGTCCAGATATTACACTGATGGTCCCCGTAAAAGCACCTGATGGCATGGATATGAACAACACGGGAAACTAACGCACCACTCCCCGACCAATCCGTTGGGGAGTTTTGTTTTGGGGAACCAAATAACATGCTTCATCGTCAAGCGATGAAGGAGAAAAAATGAAAAAGATAACCTTATTGTTACTTGCCCTGATCCTTGCCGCCTGCTCCGCGGGTGGAAGTGAACTCAATCGCAACCAGTCCATGTGGCAGGATGCGGGAATCAACCACTATCGCTTTCAACTCAATGTTGGCTGTTTCTGTCTGTTCAGGAGCCAGATGCCAATGACGGTGGAAGTAAAAAATGGCGAGGTTGTATCCATGACAGACGTAAACGGAGAGACGTTCCCGCTGGATGACCCGATGAGCGAATTTGTTTTGAAATATGCGACCATCGATCGCCTCTTCTCAGAGCTGGAATCTGATTCCGTCCGAGAAGCCGATAACCTCACTGTGAGCTACGATCCCACCTATGGATTCCCCGCTGAGGTTGCCATCGACTTCATCGAGCTCGCCGCAGATGACGAGTTATACCTCTCGGTCTCAGCGTTCGAACCGCTTCCCTGAGTAGCTGCAACGATCCCCAAAGTAGATAGACCCTAAAGGTTTTCGAAAACCTTTAGGGTCTATCCGTCTAATTGTACGGCTGTGTCCACTGCCGCAAAATGGTATCATCCGCGATCTGAATGCGCCTGTCCTCCATACGGATCGCGCCGCTTTTTTCCAACTCCCGCAACGAACGGGAAACGACCTCACGCACGGTTCCCAATCTCGCCGCAAGCTGTTCCTGCGTCCAATGCTGACGCGGCGCCTCATCAATTTCTGCGATCAACCTTGCCAGCCGATGCGTGACTTGATAGAACGCCATCTCACTAACCCTGCCAACCATTTGACGCAGGTTCTGACCAAATTTTTCCAATACCTTCAATGAAAATTCGGGTTCGGTTTTGACAAGATCCCGCAAGGTATTCGCATCCACCACCCAAACGCGCGTCGTCTCCAGTGCCTCCACGTTGACGGGATTCGTGCCCCCATCGAACGCAGGGACTTCGTTACAGGTGGCGCCTTCGGTGAGGACAGCAATGATATACTGACGTCCCTGCGGGGAAACACGGTAAAGTTTAACGCTTCCACTTTCAATGATGTGCAAACCCGCGCACGGATCTCCCTCCCAAAACAAAACATCTCCGCGTTCGACCTCGCGCAGCTGGGTATATTCTGCAATATTTTTCAGTATTTCAACGGGAAGTTCGTCAAAGTATAGATTCTTTCCCAGTGTCTTGATCTTTTCGTTTTTCGATACATCAACCAATTTCATGACGACTCTAAATCTCGTTTAGCAAAACCTGATCGGTACCGCGGTCAATCTCCCAGGGATAGACGATAAAAGCATCCGTGACCGCCGCATAATAATCGGGGCGCGCATGCCCAAAGAGATTGCGGTACGGATTGAAATGCAACACACACGTTTCAGGGAATCCACCCGCCGCAGAGACGCGGTTCTTCACCGCTGTGATCGTCCGCCCCGAACCCCAGACATCATCCACAATGAGCGTGGGTCTGCCGCGCAGTTTATCCTCAGCAGGGAACTGAATGAACTCGGGCCATGCCATCAGTTTCGATTTTTCACTTGCGGTCTGTGCAGGGAAGTCCACAGCAGCGGTCAAGATGTGGGTGATATCCATGGCTTCAGCAAGTAATCCACCAGGGATAATTCCGCCGCGTGTAATGATGACCATCGCAGTGAATTCACGCTTGAATTGCGGGATGAGATGATCGATGAGACGATTAACTTCATCCCATGAGATCATTTCGCGTCGGGGTTCTTTTTGAGGTTGCATAATCTATCCAATTAGAGACCCGAAAGGTTTTTCAAACCTTTAGGGTCTTTGAATATTAACCTAACACTGCCGCCAGCGGAGCAGGTGCAGGGATCTGGAAGGATTGACCCGCCACCTGTGCCTTTTCCACATCACGCGCCCAGATATACAAGCAAGTGTGATATGCAATGGATGTGTAGGAACTGACTACACTGGCGATCATTACAAATGCAAAGAAGATCAATGCCGCAACGGCGATCCCCATGATCGAAAGGAAGTTAAATCCTCCAACAAGATACACAGATCCGCCGCCAATTGCCAGCGCAACGATTAATCCGCCAAAGCCAAGCAGGAAACCGATCAAACCAGTCACCCATCGCACGCCGACGGTACTGATGCCAATCAAGAGTAAATTCTGTTTGGTGATGTTCAAGACTCTTTGCATGCCGTTTTTGAGATTCAGATCGTCAATGACCATGGCAGGCAAAATCAGATAGGATGCCTCTGTCCATAAAGCTTCGAGCAGATTCGCCGCGCCACGGATCAAACCTGCCGCAAGTCCACCGCGCCGGTTGCGGTTCGCGACGTTCTTGAGCACATTGACAACCGTCGAAGCTGCGGCGAGAGTCACAATATCGAAGAAGTCGCGCTTCACAATATCCCATGCCTTGTCCATGCGCCCGTCACCTTCGGAGAGATAGCCAAAGATCAGGTAGGCAGTCATCCCCGAAAACACATACGTGACGATAAACTGCACGAATATCATGATCGCGCCCAAAACTGCCATCACGAGATTTCCCAAAGAGGAACCGTTGAACAGGAATGCTGCAATAGCAATCGGAATTACCCCAAGGACCGACACAATCATACCGACGACCAGAGCATAAACAGACGGTTTGAGCAGATCTTTGTCTTTAAATGCCATGCTCCAGGCTTGTTTAAGAAACGACCAACCACGGGAAAAAGATTGCATATTGCTCCTATTAAGATGTCACCCCGAGTGCAGCGAAGGGTCTCTCCTCAGCAGGTAGAGATTCTTCACCGCTTCGCGGTTCAGAAGGACAAACTGATCTCGATTATAGCAAAGTATTCGCAGCTAAGAATATTTTTTCCGGCGCACAAGCCCCATCAATGCAAGCGGAACCAGCGCGGCTGAACCGCACAAGGGGTTTTTCGCGGTTGGAGGGGCTGGAGTTGGGTTTGGAATGATCCCACTCGTAGGTGTAGATTCGTTTTGGGTTGAATCAATGGGCGTTGACGTCGAAGCAGGCTCGGGTGCGGGTTGAAGCGTTTCCGTCGAGGTGGCGGGGACCTCCGTTGGGGTTTCAATGATCGGTGTGGCTGTCAGCCATAGAAAGTCGTATCCAATTTCCAATAATTCAACAGCACCTGGAAAGAACCAGTAAATTTTCTCGGCGATCTCCTTGACCTTGGGGTCTTTCGGCGCAAGCCCAAGTGCAATATCGATCTCCTGCATCGAACGCAATGCCTCAGTTAAGTATTCACTGCCCTCCCACTGGGAGTAATACGCGTGGACAGCGAGCAGGTCGGCGAACCCCGCGTGCCAGAGTCCATCATCGGGCAAAAGCCTGACAGCGTTTTGATACGCTTCAACACTCAACATATAGAGTTGCCCTCCGCCCACGTCCCGACGAAAATCACGTTTATATAGGAATATCTCTTTATATAGTTTTCCCAGCCGCCCCCATGATTCACCATCGTTCGGGTTTGCACCCAGGTTGGCTTGCTCACGCATAATATTTTGCCAAACAGCAGGGTTAACAATGGATAACTGGAAATCATTACTGCGATCTGGTTCAAGGTCTTCAAAGTTCCACTTGATCTCCCTGCCATTGATGACTCCGCCCACCGTAGTTTGCGACCAGCCGATCTGGTCGTCGAATATCACATTAAATGAGTTTGCCTCGTACGGCAATCGGACAATAATATCTGCGTTCCCAATCGTATCTCTCCAACCTTCGCCAGTATGCAGAACATAAAAATACGCAACGAACGGATAATACCCCGTGCCATCCAAAAGATACGAGACTCGTATCTGTACATCCTGATTTGGCGGAAAGGTGGCATTAAATTCAGCCCATGGAATAGGTTCCGAGCTCCCCCTCGGGTCTTCTTCCATGATGCGGTTTGTCGGGACAGTTCTGCCATCCACTTGCACTTTCAAATCTTTGAGTTCCGGGTAATTTCCAAATCCGTTAAACGAACTGATGGGAAAGCGAACGCCCATGCTCTCTGTTTCGCTTCCCAGATTACGCATTGTAAAATCCGCTGTGACTTTTGCCTGCCCCAAACGATCCGCGGCATTGTTGGGAAGCACTTCGATCAACACGGTCTCAGCCACCATGCGGACATCAGTGCCTTCCCCTCCAGGCTGGGGATTTGAGCCGGGCGGATGAGAAGGCGGTGCAATATCGGCATACACAGTCGAGGGGACAGCCAGAATAGCGACAACCAAAATGAGAGTCATCAAGCGATAAACGATTTTCATGGTTACCTCTACAGCAAACTGACGGGATTCACTTCCACACGCCAACCATCCAGCTTCACATCACGCAAAAGTTCTTTCGGATTTGCTCCGCGTAAAACGATCTGCCATCTATAAAACCCGCCGACCTTCGCAAAGAAACACGGAACAGGACCGATTATCGATGACTTGCCACTGATCCCTGATAACTTCTCAGCGACCTTCTTCGCCTCATTCTCCGCCGACAACTGATCCGTGCTCCGATATTCCAATCTCACCAGACGGCTGAACGGAGGGTACCCGAGCCGTTTGCGCTGTTCCAGTTCATATTGAGAAAAGCCATCCACATCATGCTTCGCCGCGGACCGGATGACTTGATTCTCAGGGTCGAATGTTTGCAAAACAACCTTCCCGCCGCGCTCACTGCGTCCCGCCCGCCCCGCCACCTGGGTCAGCACTTGGAAAACCCTTTCCCCCGCAAATGGATCCGGCAAATTCAAGCCGACATCTGCCAGAACAATGCCAACCAACGTGACCATGGGCAAGTCAAGTCCTTTGGCGAGCATTTGTGTACCGATCAACACATCCGCTTTGTGGTTGGCAAAGTGGGTAAGGATCATTTCATGTGCATCTTTCTTGCGGGTGGTATCCCAGTCCCAGCGCAGGGTTTTCGCTTTGGGAAACAGTGCATTCACTTCCGCTTCGACTTTTTCACTTCCAAGCCCATATTCCCTGATTTGTTTTCCACCGCATTGAGGGCAGGTTTTCGGTCGCTGCCTTGTATAACCACACGTGTGACAAAGTAAGCGCTCTCTTTCTTCCACATGGAAAGTCAACGGCGTATCACAATTGGGGCATTTCATCACATGTCCGCAGTCACGACAGAAGATGTAAGTGGCTGTGCCACGTCGATTGAGAAAGAGAATGGCTTGCTCGCCACGCTTGAGTGTGGACTCAAGTTCATCCAACAGAAGCCTGCTGAAAATCCCACGATTCCCCGCTTTGAGTTCATCCCGCATATCTACGATATGAACAGGCGGGAGACCTCCAGGTTCTCTTGAGAACTCGGGGGTCTTTATCCGCTGGGGCAAATCCAATTTCTGGATATGTTTTGTCTCAGATTGATATCTTTGAAAAAGCGAGGGCGTTGCAGAACCCAACACACATACCGCGTCATACAAACGTGCATACATCTGTGCCGCATCCACCGCGCTGTAGAATGGCGGCTCGGACTGGTGATACGACGTGTCGTGGCATTCGTCCGCAACGATGAGACCGACATTGGGCAAAGGTGCAAACAATGCACTGCGCGCGCCAATAATGACCGTGAGTTGACCTGCACGCGCACGTCGCCATGTGTCGTAACGCTCGCCCTCGGAAAGCCTGGAATGGACAAGTCCCACCTGCCCTGGGAAATGGCTCAAGAAACGACGAACCGCCTGTGGTGTGAGTGCAATTTCAGGGACAAGGATGATTGCCTGTTTCCCGCGTTTGACCACTTCCTGCGCGGCGCGGATGTAAATCTCCGTTTTGCCTGAACCCGTCACACCTTGCAAGAGAAATGCTGCGGATTTCGTGCTGCGTATCGCATCTGTGATTTTCCCCAAAGCAAAATCCTGCTCAGTAGTGAGTTCCACTACCTGCTTCCCTGTAACCGTGTCTACTTGTCTACTTGTCTTCTCCAATGGATCCCGGAAAATTTCGCTCTCGAATAAACGGATCAAGCCGCGCTCTTCGAGTTCCTCCAGATCGTTGAGATTACATCCACTTTCGGCATAGACCCACGAGACGTTGATCGCGTCGGGCTGTTGGATGAGAAACCGCAACGCGGACTGCCTGCGAGCAATGGTTTGTTTTGTGCCAAGCGACTCCATCGCCGCCTTCGCCGCTTCAGGCGGGACTGCCAGCTGGGCAACGCGAATGTACTTGGTCCGCACCCGAGGCGGGGGCAAAATACTTTTCGAATCGAGTACACCTTTTCTCACGAGAAAACTTGCCGTCTTCCGCCAATCCACTTTGGCAAAGTGGGCGTCGATCTGCCGTCCGCGCAAGGGACTGCGCAGGCGCAGGAGGTTGACGAGACGATCTTCAACGGTCTGGCGTTGAGTTCTTTGGCTGGATGATTTCTCGATGGGTTGTAATTGGTGATTGGTAATCCGTAATTCGTAAAGTGTGTCCGCTTGTTGGCTTATGCCTGCGGGTAAGAATAAAGCGACAATGGATGCCAAAGGCTGGAGCGTGGAATCCGCCATTTCTTTAGCGAGAGCAAGCTGGGGCGGGGTCAGAACCGGTTCTTCATCCACCAGCTCAAAAATTTCTTTCACATCCGGAACAGATGGCAAATCCACAAATCGATAAACGATGCCCTGAACTTTCTGCATCCCAAACGGGACGATGACCAAATGTCCCATACCCACCCGTCCCGAAAGATGGGCGGGAACGGCATAATCGAATACATCGGATACAGCAGGGATGTTTACAACGATCTGAACAAAAGCGGTCATCTGGGTCATTATACCTATCGAAGCCATAAAGTGTATCTTCATCCTTTATGTCCACTGGTACTACGCAAGTGTAGTGAAATCATCTTTGTTGAGCAGAGAAGTTGTCATATAATTTCAAAAACACTGGATTGGAGGCTATCATGTCAACAGGTATGATTGGGTTGGTTGGGGGGGTGCTTGTAGCGATCATTTGGGTATTCGTGTTGCTTTTCCGAAAATCGAACACGGTTAACATAACCGGGAACACAGAAGACAAACCCGCCTGGATGCGCGAAACCCCGCCTGCTGAAACGCTCGGTGCTTTGCTTAAGGAAGGCAAGAAGGTCACAGTCTTTGATTATGAGGAGGGTGAAAAACTCGCCGCACCGTTCACGGAACAGATCGAGGATATTTTCCGCGCCAAGATCGAAGCGGACCCCGACCTGAATCATTACCAAGTGGATCTCGGATCAGCCCCCGACGGGACACTTGAGATTTGGATCAATGACAAAAAATATACAAATGTGAACGATCTGCCAGATAATAAGTTGAAGCAGGCATTCCGGGACGCGGTCACGAAGTGGAATAATTAAACAAATGGAAAAGAGACGACTCGCCCTGGGTCGTTTCTTTGTAGCAGCGTGGACACCACCAATCCCGTCATCCAACTTTGCATGCAAGGCACACTTGCCGAATTCGAGCATCGACTTGAGGATGCACGCACACTGTATCAACAGGCATGGGAATTGCACGCAGATGATTACGAAGCCTGCATTGCCGCGCATTACCTTGCGCGTTTTCAGGATAATCCCTGGGAGACTTTGCGCTGGAATCAAATCGCTTTGGAACGCGCAGATAGGGTCAACGATGAGAGGGTTGCGGAGCTTTATCCGTCACTGTATTTGAATTTGGGACGATCTCATGTAGTTCTAGGTAATCAAGAGGAAGCAAAGAAGTAGTACGATTTGGCAGCAGAGTCGGGAGTCATTCATCAGCCAGATTGAATTGACGATATGGCTAAAAGCTACTTCAAAATCACCGCCGAGCCATACCCTACAACAGACGAGTAATCCCCGGTTACATCACCCGATGTTGCGTGGCGCAACACTTTCACCTTGTTTGCTCCCAATTCGCGCGATGCCCACATCACGGCAGTGACTGCACCAAGTCCACAGGCAAAGCCTTTGCCAGTGCGTTCCGCGTCAAAGGCGGCTTTGGGATCAAAGGATTCAAATCGATCAAGCATAAAGCGGTCATATTTCAGGGCGGTGTTTTGATCGTAGAAGTGAGACAAGTCCGTACTGGCAACGAGGGCAAAGTTCTTGTTTCGTAACACCTGTGCCAGTGCCCTTCCCAACCCTTCCGAAACACGCGGATCCTGTGCACGGACCATGACGGGTAACAACTTCCATTCGGATTTAAGCGCTCGTTGCAGGAACGGCAATTCGATCTCAAGCGAATGTTCAGGGTCATGCGGAACGGCGGAAAGACCAAATCCCAATTCGGATTTCAAGACCACATCGAGTTCGTTCAAGGCCTCTTTGTCAACAGGGATGTTTCCCAGCGGGGTCTGATAGGCATCGTGTGAGGTTGTAATGAGCGGATCGTGATACGGGTGGTGCATTGGTGAAATGACAGCAACCAGGTTCGGGCTCAAAGAGCGAAGCGCTGCGAAAGCATATCCCGCCACTCCGCCCGAGTAGATATGTCCCGCATGCGGCGCAAAGACTCCCACCACTTCCCCATCCAATTCAGGGAGTTGCGCATCATCCAGGAACTTATCAATGGATCGTGACAAGGCTTTCGGGTTCCCCTCATACCATTTGCCAGCAATTGGCGAAGGACGAACGTCAAGTGTTGTCATTTTGTTATCCTATCAAAATCAGCACCATCCATGCAGCAGAGATCAACATAATCACAGAAGCAGAGACCGCGAAAAACGGGCGCATTCGCTGGGTGGATTGCGCCACACCGAGAAGGAAGAAAACGATGGCGAGGAGGGTCAGAACTGCAACATACGCGTCAGATTTCTTGTTCCACTTTTGATAATCATCCGCTGCGGCATTTTGTTTTGCAACGATCTCATTCGCAACCTCTGCCTGATCAGCGACATACGTGTCCGCGTTGGGCATGGCATCAGGTTGCTCAGGGGTATAACGCGGATCGGTATAAAAGATGGAGAATTTACGCGCAGTGTCGGCTTGTGCTTGCACAATCGTCGATTGAATGTGGAAGGTTTCAGCAGCGGTTTTGTCTCCATCCTGCTCAAGACCTAATGAAGTGAATTCGTTGATTAGTGATTCTTGTGTAGTTTTCACTACAAGGGCGAATGTCTGAAAATCATACGAGCTTTGATGTCCCTGACGGACAAGTTCACTGGATGCCAGCGCAGCATAGTAGTGCGAGTCGCGGTTGGCATTGTTGGCACGAATACCTGCCTCAACCTGTAAGCCAGAGAGCGATGCAGCAAAGACTGTATTGATCAACGTAAGGACAAGGACAATCCCTTTCCAGTATTCAGGCTTGGGAGAAGTTTCTTTCATAACACACCTCCCCTTGAGATCATTGCAACGATCTCAACAATAACAATGAACACCACCCCGAATAGATAAATACCCAACCCAACGAAAAGGTTAATCACACACCCGCGTTCCTTGGTCAACTCCGCCACACCGAACCAGAACAAACTGATGACCAACAAGACCGTTCCTATGGTCAACCATCTTTGTTCAGAGGAATATTGATCAGCCAGTTTGAAGGAAGCCATCGGGTCAAGTGCGGAAAGATCAGTGTCATCCGCTTCAAGGTCGGCAAAACGTTTTTCCAGGTCAAAAGTGCCGTCGGCTTTGATATATTTTTCCTGTGTTCCCAATGGTTCAGAAAGCAATTGCATTCCGGGCAAAAGATATTGGCGCTGTGTGGATGAGGCAGACTGAAAGCTTTCATTTCCGCTTGCTTCCATAGCGTCCACCGCGGCAGATGCGATCACATAGTCACGCGCAAAGCCCGCCTCCTGATACACCATCCGCCAGTTTTCGTTTTGTGCGGCGCCTTTTTTCACCGCATCGATCAGCCCCTGGCGATTCGCGTCGGAGGCGCTTGAGCCGACCACATTCGTGCGCCACGCCGCCAGTGAAGTGGTCAGCGATACGAGCGCAATCAAGACCGCGATCAATATGTCCAGCCGTTCAGGTTCCAGCCATTTTTTTAAAGCCATGCTCTCCTCCAAGAGAACAACCAAAGATCTAAATTGATTGTACACCTGCTATCGAGAAAACCCAAACCGCTTATTCAACCCCCAGCACCTTTTTGGTCGCAAGAAAAGCCAGCGGCGGAAGATCGCCCATCTCAAACCACTCAACCTCGTCCGCGTCATCGTTCGCTGTCATCTCTCCCCCAAGGGCTTCCGCTTCGTAGACGATGACAAAGTCCGCGCCGCGTGGATGCTCACGACCTGAGACAATGTCATACACCCGCTTCACACGAACGCTCAAACCTGTCTCTTCCAAACATTCCCTTTCCGCCGCCTCGGCAGGGTCCTCCCCTCCATTGACGAAACCCGCAGGCAATGTCCACATTCCGCGGAAGGGTTCGTTGACGCGCCGCACAAGCAACACGCGATCATTTTGAATCAAAAATACTGCCGCGGCAACTTTCGGGTCAACGAAATGGATCCAGCCGCAGTTCGGGCAAACGGGACGAACCTTGCCAAACCGTTCTTCAAGATTCAATTGAGCTGCACAACGGGGGCAGAATTTGTATTCGGTGTATACCATATTCAGAAAGGAATCGGACAGCAGAGCTGTCCGATTCCAGATTTTATTTCCAACGACGGGCGGAGGACTGCCGCATCAATCCCAGTAGTAACGCGCCAATCAAGGCGAAAACCAGCAACCCAATCTGCCACGCAGATGAAATTATACGCGGCTGGCTTTGTGATTGTCCCTCACGTAATGATTCTTCCTGTACTGGAGACTGCTCCTGCCCAACAACATTTTCGCCCTCAGTGGTTTTCAAAACTGGCGTTTCAACAATACGGGCTGAATCTTCGCTGGGGGAAATCTCTGTCGCCTGGGGAGCGACTGACACCAGAGGTGCTTCGGCACCGCTCTCGGTCGGCGCAGGCATGGCAGGTTCGGCGGGAGCGGGAGCCATGGGCGCGGCTGCGGCGGGTTCCTCCATGGCGGGGGCTTCCTGTGCGGCATAGGATTCCACTTCACCGCCTCCTCCTCCCCCACCCATTCCAAAGGCTTGAGGCTGTGACGCAAGTTGTGCTCCCATGAAGTTGATCCCAAAAGTGAAGAAGAACAGCAGGGTTGCAACAACTGTTGCAAATCTGAAAGCAGGAAATGCACGCGGCAACGGCGGGTTTTGTCCCACCATTTTGCGGGTAAGGGTAAAGTTTCTTGGTGCTTTGCGTGTGGGAAGTTTGCGGAGGAGTGTTCGGGTGGCGCGCAGGTCGTTTAGAACAGACGCAAGTTCAGGGTTGGTTTTGAGGCGGTTTTCCAGTCGCGCAGAATCGGAAGGCTTGAGTTCCCCATCCAGATAAGCCGAAAGAAGTTCAATATCTCGTCTATTCATCACACATTCATTCCTTCTTCCAGACGATAGGAAGCAGGCAAAAGTTCCGCAAAACCCTGCAAACATTCACGCAGGCGGAGGCGTGCACGGGCGAGGCGGCTTTTGATGGTCCCAAGCGGCACGCGAATGGCGCTGGCGACTTCGGTGTAGTCCATGCCCTGGATATCTGCCATAACAACGACTGTTTTGAATTCGAGGGGCAGGTTATCGAGACAATGCTGGATAGCGTGTTCCACTTCGTCGGCTTCGGCAACCTGATCGGGAGTCATGCTCGGGTCGGCGAGCCAGCGCGGGGTGTCCATCTCTTCGCCATCATCAGTTTCGGGTTCGAGCGGCGTGGTGGGACGGCGCTTCTTTCGGCGGAGTTCATCGTAGCAGGCATTGGTGACCGTGCGCATGAGCCACGCCTTGAACGACCCACCGCGGAACGATTTTATGGCTTTGAAGGCTGAGATAAAAGCATCCTGTGCGGCATCTGCCGCCTGGTCTTCGTCGCCAAGGATGCGGAGGGCAGAGTTGAACACGCTGTCCTGATAGTGCAGGATGAGCGTGTTGAAGGCATCGAGGCTGCCAGCTTGTGCATCGGAGATGAGGGCTTGTTCGTTCATCAAAACAATTTTACCTCAAGGGCTTGAATCCACTTATCAAAAGTGCTACACTAATTGTAGTCGGAAATCCAAGACTGAGACACTGAAGTTCGCCAAAATTTGGTCGTCTTGGCAAACCATACAGCGAAACCGCCCTTGCAGGCTTGGTTTCGTTTTTTTATTTCCATTTCACATGAAACTCCCCAGGGGTGTTTTGTGAATGGATGAAAGGAGAATGGCAGTGAATAAAGTGAAGTTGCTATCAGTATGGGTCATTGCGATGGCAATGATCCTGACACTGACCGCAAGTGATGGCATGGATACATCACCTGCTGCACGGGCGTATCACCAAATGGCATATGATTCCGAATCGGGACTGGTTGTGATGTACGGAGGTCAAACCGGGAATTTCTTCGAAGATCCAGACCAATTGAGTCACAAAACATGGCTGTTTGATCCGGGAACACATATCTGGGCACAAGCATTCCCCGTTACATCCCCTGATGGAAGTAGCGGGGGTGACATGACCTATAACTCCCAGGCTGACGTAACCATTCTCTCAGTTGTCACCGACGACTGGGGCATCCTCCAAACGTGGGCATACGATGCAGCCGAAAACTCCTGGGCTAAACTGGCAGATGGGCCCTATCCAATGGTAGGTCAACGCATTGTATACGACTCAGAGTCTGATCGAGTAATTATGTTTGGAGGAGTTGAATTGACCAAATATCATTTCGTCGATGAAACCTGGGTATATAACTACAATACGGATACCTGGACCAATATGCAACCAAAGGATCATCCCAAGGGGCGTAACTATGTGGGCATGGTGTACGACTCGAAAGCTGATCGAGTCGTTGTCTGGGGAGACTGGAACAATAAATATACAAACGGGACAGACGACTCAGTCTGGACATATGATTACAACACAAACACCTGGCAGGAATACAAACACAGAAATGATGGTCCAGCCGTGCGCGATTATATGATGCTTACCTATGACGAAAAAGCTGACAAGATAATCATGTACGGCGGGTATGAATATGGCAATGATGAAACATGGGCTTACGACCTGAACACCAACACCTGGCAACAGATGCAGCCAATAAATAATCCCGGCATACTTTCCCGATATGCCATGGTCTATGCGTCCAACATAGAACAGACCGTCCTGTTCGGTGGACAGATTGCCGATCAAAGATTTGTTTACACTCCTGAAACATGGTCCTACAAATTCAAAACAGACCAATGGTCCAACATGACCTTTGATTATTAGCAGGCAAGCGCCGATTTTATGAAAGACATCCCCTGCTCGTAAATAAGCAGGGGATGTCACATTTTATCTTCCAACCCATTGGCCAAATAATGTTAGGATTTCCTTTGGCTTATAAAAATGTATATCCCGCGCCAGACCAGCATCCCAAATGCGGATGTGGCACTCAACACTACTGCAAAGATGGGAATGATCGGGGCGTCGAGGATCAGTCCACGCAGAACGGCGGCGAATGGTGCGGCGAACATCACGGCAAGCACAGGTCGCCAGAGTTGTTTGGGTTTGGATGTGACCTCGGGTTGAAAAAGATCAAACCATGGGGCGAGAAGGAACCACGCAACCATCAGTGGAACAAACGCGGCGAGCATGCGCGGGAGAAATGACAAGTCCGCCTCGCCGTGGGTGGCAAAGCCAATGACGGTCACGATGGCAATGGCAAGGATATCACCTGCAATCAGTATTCGTTTTGGGTTCATCAGATTTAGAAATTCATCATCAGGAAGAAAACCGCGGCTCCGCACAAGGCAATGGCAATCCCTGCGGTAAGCAGGATCATCCTGCGACGACCGCCCTCATCATTATCGGCAAAGGGCTCGCCGCTAATGGCAGACTCATAGGGGATATTCATGGATGAACCATTCCGCTTCATGGACGCCTCGATCCTGTCCACCGCATCCTTGGCTAGTTTCAAGCCGATGCCGTATTCCTCGCGGTAGATCTTGACCGCTCCGATCTTCTGCCGTTTTGTGAGCAGGGATTTGATCCGCGCTTCGAGAATGGGATTATCGTAATCCACGGTTCCCACTGGCGGCTTGGCAAATTCATCGCGAGCCATTGCTTCGACCGCTTCTTTCGCTTCGGCAAGTCCAACCCCGGTTGTTTCACGATACAGTGTGATGGCATAGATCAACTGCTGGGTATGAATGTATTCATGAATCTGTTGCACTTGGGCGGGGGTAAGGCTGGGCATGATACTCTCCTCTATAAAACAAAAAGGGCGGGAAGTCCTTCGTCTATGCTCAGGATTACCCGCCCCTACTTATTCCTCATTCCGTAATGCCGGGAACAACAACACCTCACGGATGGAATGTTTGTCCAGCAGCAGCATGGCGAGGCGGTCCACGCCCATGCCGAAGCCGCCATTGGGAGGCATACCATAGCGCATGGCGCGCAGGTAATCCTCGTCCAAGGGATGTTTCTCTTCATCGTCGGCTTCGTAGTCGCGTCCCATTTCAATGAAGCGCTGTTCCTGGTCGAGCGGATCATTGAGTTCGGTGAAAGCATTGCACAACTCGAAACCAGCCATATAACCTTCGAAGCGTTCCACGGTCAACGCGTCACCGGGGATGGATTTCGCCAACGGAGATATATCGCGCGGATAGTTGTACAGGAACGTTGGCTGGATAAGGGTTGGTTCAAGAAATTCGGAGAGCAGGAAGTCAATCAACTTGCCACGCGTCGCATGCGGATCGGGAGTCATGTTCGGGTGTTTTTTGCGGATGGCTTTGAAGAGTTCCTCGGCGGTTTTGTGCTCGGCGAAGTCAACCCCTGATGTTTCCAGGATTCCCTGTCGCATTTCGAGTCGTTTCCACGGAGGGGTTAGATCGATCTCATGTTCCTTGAATTTAATTTTCTGCATTCCCAAAACTTTATCCGCTACATACGAGACCATCTGCTCGGTCAATTCCATGACCTGCTCATAGTCCGCATATGCCCAGTAGAATTCGAGCTGCGTGAACTCGGGGTTGTGTTTGAACGAGACACCTTCGTTGCGGAAATCGCGTCCGATCTCGTAGACCTTTTCCAGGTTGCCCACAAGCAATCGTTTGAGATACAACTCGAACGAAATACGCAGGTACATATCCTGTTCAAGCTCATTATGATGAGTCACGAACGGACGCGCGGCTGCACCTCCATAAATCGGCTGGAGGATGGGAGTCTCCACTTCGAGGAAGCCTTTGTCGTCCAGAAAATCGCGCAAAGACTTGATCATCGCAGCCCGTTTGCGGAACACATCACGCACGTGTGGGTTGACCGCCAAGTCAGCATAGCGTTGACGCGCACGCAATTCGGGGTGTTCCAACGCTGCATGGCGGACAACGGTCCCGTCTTCAAGCGTCTCATCTTTCGCAGCCGGGAGAGGGCTCACGGATTTGGCGAGCAGTTTGAAGTCATGGACATGAAGCGAAACTTCACCAGACTTGGTACGGAACATGACACCATCCGCCTGGATGAAATCCCCGAGATCGAACATTTTATTGAAGAAGTTAAGGTTGTCCTTTCCGATCTCATTCGCGCGGAAGAACAACTGCACCTTGCCTGCACCGTCTTCGATATGTGCAAACGAAACCTTGCCCATAGAACGCATTGCCCGCAGGCGTCCGGCAAGGGTGGCTTTCACCTCCACACCATCATCCTCCTTCGCTTCGAATTCCGCTATCGCTTCGGTGCTCAGGTGTGTGCGCTTTGCACGCGTGGGATAGGCTTCGATGCCCTCAGCACGTAATTCCTCCAGTTTTTGCAAACGGACTTTTTCAAGCGAATTGTAATCAGCCATGTCTGTTTCCTCGTTTCACCGCAAAATAATAGCGAGGGATAAAAATAAAAAATCCCGTGCACCTTTCACAGGCACGCGGGATGAACAGGTCGCACCTGTGATTTTGAACGTCAACCAATTTTCAGTATTTTAACTGTGTAAGTGCCGCCCGGGGTTTCCACCTTGACGGAATCCCCGACCTTGTGACCCAAAATAGCCTTGCCGATCGGCGACTCATTCGAGATCTTGCCTTCACGCGGGTTGGCTTCCGCCACACCTACAATGGTAAAGGTCTCAGGCTCGAAATTGCCTTCTTTGATGGTGACCTTCATGCCAAGTTGAACACCATCGCTCTTTCTCTTTCCATTATCTTCAATAATCTTGGCACTTGCAAGCAACGCATCCAGCTCTTGAATGCGCCCTTCCACAAAAGCCTGCTCGTTCTTGGCGGCTTCGTATTCAGCGTTTTCTATAAGTTCCCCGCCTTCCATCGCCTCATGCAGACGCGCTGCCACTTCCTGGCGCTTTACCTTGCGCAGGTAGTCCAGTTCATCCTGAAGTTTTTGGTAACCTTCTTTAGTTAAAAAATTGTTAGGCATCCTGATACCCTGCTTAGAAGAATTTTGCATCCCTGAGGGGGATGCAAATAAATGGTCGAGACATATTTCCCGAAAAGCGTGCGAAAAGCGTGCATAATATATCACGGTTTCCGTGTCTATTCAAGTATTTTGTAACATTTTCAGACAGCTTCCAGCAAGCGGATTCCGCCCCGTTCCGACCAGTAGGAAAGGATGGATTCCCATACTTTTTCGGGGGTGTTCATAGCATCTCCAAAAGTGGAGATCTGGGATTTATACTCCAAAATCGCCTGCTGCCAGGACTTTAGACCTGCTTCTGTTACCACATGAACCTGTTCCTTCATCCCAGCCGACTTCGGCGCAAATTCCCGGGGCTTATAGAATAGATAAGGGATATCAATGTCGTAAACAAGGGGACGCCCTAGCAATTCCGCCGCCTGGCGCACGATGACATGGTCCACGTGAGAACCGACCGATAGCTGGCAGACCAGCACATCATCGGGTTTGAGGCGGGCGGTGATCGCATCTGCAATACGAGAGGGCAGATCTGCATCATCGGCGTGCGGAGGCGGGTAAATATCATCGTACAGCCATAAGCCGTCTTTACCGCGCCGATAGAGACAATCCAGAAAATCAAAATGGAGTGCTTTAGCACCTAGAATACTTGCCGCGTCCTGGTCCTCATCACGACGAGCCTGAATTGCCTCCCTCGCAGAAGAAAAGCCCCATACTTTGTGATTGACCTGCGCCCAAAGAGAAAGTTCTTCATTCTCAGGTGGAAAGCCGCACATGAACGTCCATATTTCAACTGGAGTACCGGATTTTGTCTGGTCGTATATCAAGCCGCCTGCAGAAAGGGCGGCATCGTCCAGATGAGGAGAAAGATAGATCCATCGCATAACATGATTTAACCATACTTGAACGGGAAAGATACGGATTTTAATAGATTCGTGCAATTGATTTTAGCGATTAATTCATGTACACTTGGACAGGAGACAATGATGGAAGAGCGACGCAAAAAACCGCGCAAAGATTTGATGTCTTATTCCCAGGTATTCGATGTGCATGAAGGGTACCTGGTCGGCTACCTTGGGGATCTCAACGACCTTGGTGCAATGGTCATCAGCGATGTGAAGTTTAAACAGGACCGGGAAATGACCATCCAGATCCAACTACCCGAGTTGGAGGATTTTTCCGATGAAACCATCACCCTTCCAGTGCGTGTTGCGTGGTGCCAGCAGGATATCAGCCCGGACTATTTCAACGTGGGCATGGAATTCAAACAACTGACCGGCAAACAACAAAAAATCATTGGAGCCATCCTGGAAAATTACGAGTTCCGCCGCCAGACACCGGATTATCCTCCTCATCCCAATGAAATTAATTCTCCAGAAACGGAATAACTCGTCAAAGACCATAATCAACATGACGGATACCCTCCGTCATGTTTTTGTTTACCTGAATCCGTTTCTATCCTATAATCCGATGAGACGACTTTAGAGAGAGGTCTGTGCATGAGTATTCCCCCGACACCGGATTTCTTCATGAGTTACAGCCGCGAAGATACCGTCAAACAGAGACGGATCGTAAAGGAACTTCGCGAGCGCGGAATCAACATCTGGGTGGACGTGGAAAACCTGACACCCGGTACCCCCCCACCTGGGAGCGCGAAATCGAAAAAGCGATCCGTGGAGCAACGGGGATCATTGTGCTCCTCTCGCCCGAATCGAACAACTCGGAATGGGTGCGACGTGAGATCAGTTTTGGAGAACAGCACCGCAAGCGCATCTTCCCGGTCTTGATCGAAGGTGAGGATGACACATCCACGCCACTGAGGCTTGCCAATCACCAGCATGTGGACTTGCGCACGAAATTTGAAGATGGACTCGACGAACTCGCCGCTGCAACCAGGGATTACATCGGGGTCAAAGAAGAGATCGCCACATAAAGTCACGTTGACATCAAAAGGACAAAACCACCCAAGCCGTCAGCTGACCTGAAAAAGTTCGTCATCCCTGCCCTGCTCGCGCTGGTCGGTTTATTGTGTATCGGTGGAGGGGTCATTACCGTGGTGAATTTTATCTACACCAAGACTCCCATCCCCATTGTCGTGACCAGCCCTCCCAATGTTGACCTGGGAGTTACCGAAACTGAATCCGCTGCCATCGGGAAAGACGAACCAACAGGCAGGATCATCTACACCTGCCAGATCCAGGGCGATGAGATCTGCATTATCAATGCAGATGGTTCCAGCTGGAAGCGATTGACTGACACCCCGCTTGGCAACTTCAATGCAACGCTCTCGCCAGACGGGCAACGAGCGGTTTATGTTGTGAGCGATGGGAAGAGTTCAGAGATCCACGAACTTAATGTCAACACAGGGAGCGCACACCAACTTACTGACCTGAAACAAAATGTCGGCTCCCCCGAAATCTCACCGGATAACCAACTGA
>CAYTDB010000041.1:0-37909 GCA_964436455.1 uncultured Anaerolinea sp.
CCATTGACCTGACCCGCATCATCAAGATCAATAAACCGCACCAGCGCGTGCGCTACGAACTGCAGGAGATCGGTCAGCCGACCTTGCAGGATGTTTTGATGAAGAAGTTCGGCAAGAAGTAAGGTTGACAATGTGGAAGCTTTGAACACTTCCAAAGTATTATGAGCCATATGAGAGTCGGGTGATAAAATTCACCCGACTCTTTTTGTTCAATTATAAAATCGAATTCTTCTACAACCCGGCTTGTATCTCAATGAACAACATCTACAACCATCTCGCCAGTTTTTTTTGCATCACCCTCCTTTGAAGGCGACGAGAATAGAACTGTCGTTGCCCGTACGCTTCATGTCATTTTGATGATCCTTTTGGGAACGATCATCATTGCATTCTTAATGGCACTTTCGGGCAGGGTGTCCATTACCAATCGGGCTTTTTTCAACTTTTCAGCGATCATCGGTCCGGTTGGTATCATCACCTTGCTCGTGGTTTTACAAAAGGGATACGTCCAGTTCGTGGCATGGGCATTTGTCGCCTTCCAATGGCTTGCCACCATCGTTCAGGTCATCGGGTCAGATGGACTTGAAAGCCCTGCCCTGGGAAATTTCATCGTTACGACACGTTTGGCAGGCTTTCTGATCAGCAGGAAAGGCGCGGTGACTTTTGGGTCAATGTCCGTTTTGAGCATATCTGGGGTCTGGTATATGGAAAGCAGAGACTTGATCCCCCCTCCTTAAGTGTTTTCTTCGGCATCTGCAAAATTGGTGGTAATCCTGTCAGGGATTGCCGTGGCAACAGTCCTCCTTTACATGGTGACGCGCAGACTTCAAAACGCGCTCGAAAGATCACCTTAATATGCATTTGACCTGGAACAGGTCATCCAGCAAAAAACCGAGGCAGAGAAAGAAATCATCAAACTGAACGAGCAATTGCAAAGACAGGTTGCCGAACTCGAACGTTTCACCTACACCGTCTCGCATGATCTGCGCAATCCACTGGTGACCATCAAGGGTTTTCTCGGCATGTTGAACAGGGATTGCAGGGGGACCGTCCCGACAAGGTTCAAAACGACTTCCAACGCATCGCGGGCGCGACCGAGAAAATGGACGCCCTGCGCAAAGACCTGCTCGAGCTATCCAGGATAGGACGCATGGTCAACCCGCCGGTTGAAATTGATTCCGTCCGATTGATCCAGGATGCCCTCGAAAACATGGATGCCCGAATCCGCTCGAAGAGTGTTACCGTGGACATCGCGCCGGAAATTCCCAGCCTTTATGGTGACCGTATCCGCATAAGGGAGGGGTTCGAGAATTTGATTGACAACGCGGTCAACTACATGGGCGAGCAGACCGATCCCGTCATCAAGATCGGCGCGATGATCGAAAAGGACGAGCTGATTTACTTCGTGAAAGATAACGGCATGGACATCGAGAAGAAATATCACGAGCGCATCTTCAATCTGTTTGAAAAACTTAATCCCACTGTCGAAGGGACGGGCATCGGTCTGGCACTGGTAAAGCGTATCATCGAAACACACGGCGGAAAAATCTGGGTCGAATCGGAGGGATTGGGGAAAGGTTCGACTTTTTACTTCACAATACCAGGTACCAGAGAATAATCCACTCACTCAACGCTCAAAACCCGCATCAACACTTTCCGTCGATGACCGGCTTCGCCGTGGGAACGGTGCTCAAAGACATAAATCCCCTGCCACGTGCCAAGCGACAGGCTTCCATCGTCTACGGGAATGGTCACGCTGGTATCAGTCAACATCGAGCGGATGTGGGAGGTGGCATCGTCTGGACCTTCGAGATCGTGGGTGTACCAGCTGTCTCCTTCAGGGACAAGGCGTTCCATAAAAGTTTCCAAGTCGGCACGAGCAGTAGGGTCCCAGTTTTCGGACATAACGAGTGAGGCGCTGGTATGTGGAATAAAAAGAAAACACATTCCCTCACGCACATTCCAACTCCGCAACTGGGCACGGACAGTTTCGGTGATGTCGCGCAGTCCCTTGCCGTGGGTGGAGATTTCAATTGTTGTTTTGTACCAGTTCATAATCTCTACTTTTCCCTTCATCTTTTCGGAGCCAGAAGTTCTACATCCGAGTCCCCGCAAGTAGAACTTGCGAATTCCTTTTCAGATCATCCTTCTTTTTTTGTCCCAAACCCAATGATCCCTGCCAGTAAAATGGAAAAAGCAGTCAACAGCGCGGCGACAACCGTGCTGTTTCCTTTTATCTGTTGACCTAGCGACTCAGATGGAACAGTCGCAACAATTGTAGGAGTCTTCGTATAAAACGGGATAGCCGTAGGGTATTTTGTTTCGGTTGGAGTAACTGCATCAAGTGGAGCATCCATCACTGGCGGCGGCTGGGTGGCGGATTTTTGAATGAGGAGTTTCCAGCCAGGGACGATGTTGTCGTCAACGAGTCCGTTCAAGTGTTTGATCTGCTCGATGGAAACATGATACATATCCGCAAGGGACCATAACGTCTGCCCATATTGCACTTCGTGGACAACATCTCCATCGGGGCGGGCGGTGCTGATGGAAACTGGCATGGAATATTGAGGCGGCAGTCCGCTTCCAGCAGCCATGGTCTCGATGGCAGAATAACCTTCCTGCGTTTGTACAATCCCTGTCAGAATATCGGAGGCGCCATATTGCATGAGTCCGCTTGTGGTTTGCAGGGCAGTCTCAAGGACCGCCACCACCTCCCCATCCGGGCTGACGGCGATTCCCGCACCGATGTCGCTGCGGAATTCAGAGAACATCGTATCCCTGTGTTCCGCGTCGCCTTGCCAGTTTTGTATGATCTCATCCACCGTGGTGGAGGATGAAACATAAAACCAGTTCTCAGAACGATACCCGTCAAGAGAAAGATCGCCAGAAAGTGGATACCCGAGGGTGAGCAGCCATAGACCCAGGCTCAGTCCATTGGGGCGCCAGTGACCGGGCATACCATTAGCAATTCCGTTTGCTTCCGTTTGCGCGACCTGCATCAACACTGGATGGACACTCAGTGGGCTCAACCCATTGTTCATCCGTAAAATATTGACCGCATTGATAAGATCCGCGGGGGTGAGCGGGGATGGAGTAGAAGTGGCGGTTCCGGTTACAGGGGTGGGAGAGGCTTCTTGAAACTGAGGCAGGCTGGAGGTCCGTGCGTGAGCCGCTGTAAGGGGCAGGATCAAAGCGAATAGAAGAGGAAAAACCACAAAGGTTCGATATAGCTTCTTCATGTGGATTTCAATTTTACCCCCAGTGCCCTATCGGGCACCCCCCCCCCCCAAATCCGACTGAAATTCGTCCAATTTGGGGGGGGCTGGGAGGGGGTCGTTTATAATCAGTCATTATGTTCACAGACCAGGTTGAAATTCATGTTCGTTCAGGAAAAGGCGGCGATGGTATGGTGCATTTTCGCCGTGAAAAATATGTGCCGCGCGGAGGACCCGATGGCGGCGATGGCGGCAAGGGCGGCGATGTTGTCTTTGAGGTGAAACCCACGCTCAACACGCTTTCGTCGTTTCGGCAGAATCAAAAGTTCAAGGCGGAAGATGGCGTCAAGGGCGGACCATCGCAGATGTCGGGGCGGTACGGCAACGACCTTGTGATCCCTGTGCCGCCTGGCACGGTCATCTTCGACGCGGACACGGGTGAACTCATCGGAGACTTGACCGAAGACGGTCAGCGGCTGATGGTTTGCAAAGGCGGGCGCGGCGGACGCGGGAATCAACATTTTGCGACTTCCCGAAATCAGGCACCGCGGACTGCCGAAAAGGGCGAGCCCTACGAAGAGAAACGACTCAGACTGGAATTGAAACTGATCGCTGACATTGGACTGATCGGCGTCCCGAACGCTGGCAAATCGACCTTGCTCACATCCCTGACCAATGCCAAACCAAAGATCGCGCCGTATCCGTTCACTACTCTGGAACCAAATCTCGGCGTGGCTGAAATTGACGCGGACACGACCGTTGTGCTGGCAGACATCCCCGGTTTGATCGAAGGTGCATCGCACGGGGCGGGGCTTGGACACGACTTCTTGCGCCATGTACAGCGCACGCGTGTGTTGATCCATTTGGTGGATGGGTTATCCGAGGACCCAATTGCAGACTACAGCCAGATCAATACTGAGTTATCGCTGTTTGATCCAAATTTGGGAAAGAAACCGCAAATCGTGGCACTCAACAAAATTGACCAGACCGATGCGCAGGCGAAGCTTGCCGACCTGCAAAAGATATTCAAGAAGAAAAAAGTGGAGTTCATGACCATCTCCGCTTTGGCACGTACAAACACCCGCGAACTGCTTATTAAGGCATATCAGATCTTGCAGGAAACCCCGATCCCTGAAGTGGTGGAAATGCCCGTTCCGGTTTACAAGCCGAAGGAAGACCCGCGCGAGTTTGAAATCACTCGCCAAGGTACGAACGAATGGCGCATCACGGGCGTCGCCATCGAACGCGCCGCCAAGATGACCTATTGGGAACACGATGGTTCTGTGAGACGCTTCCAAAAAGTATTGGATACGCTTGGCATTAAGGATGCACTCCGCAAGGCAGGCGTTCAGGATGGGGACACTGTATCCATTGATGAGTTTGAGCTGGAGTGGCAGGAATAGGTTCCATGCCATCGTCCACATTCCATGATCTGGTTGAATCCTGCGGGAAATCAGGTTGTCCTGTTTGTCGAGTAGAACAGCGCACCCTCGAACGATATATTGAGAACTTGTTTTACGAGAGCGTCAACGATATCAAGACGCGTGAACGCCTGCGTGCCAGTCTGGGATTTTGCCGTGAACATGCACGTACGGCTTTAGACAGGCGACTGGGCAACGCGCTCGGCTTTGCGATCATTTATCAGGATGTGATCACCAATATTCTGCGAGGGCTGGAAAAGAACAGCACCGACCCAAACATCCTTAAACCACACAGACATTGTATTGTCTGCCATGAGCAGGAGAAAACAACCCAACTGGTTGTTTCAGCACTGGTCGATGGACTGGCTGAACCGAAGTTGGCAGATGCACTGCGATCGTCTGATGGCTTATGTATTCCGCATTTGAAGAAGGCGTTTGAATCTGTCCGTGATACTGCTGTATCAGAGTTATTACGTTCCATCCATTTTGGAAAACTTGAGAGCTTGAACGGCGAATTGGCGGAATTCCTCCGCAAGAACGATTATCGTTTTAAAGATGAAGGCTTCGGCGCGGAAGGCGACTCGTGGCTGCGCGCGGTCAACAAATTGACGGGAGATAGGTTCGGAGTACAGAAATAAGATGTCACCCACCAGACAACGTACAGCAATTGCAGTTCTCATCGTTCTGGGCATCCTGATCGCAGGTTTCTTCGGCTTGCGATTCTTTCATGCCTTCCGGGAATTTCGTAGGCATGGACCTCCCCCCCGCTTTGCACCTGCGGAAGCACAGGCGGTGGAAACTGACGTTGAATTGATCCGTGACTGGATGACGATCCCATACATCTCGATGACCTATCATGTGCATCCAAAATCCCTTTTTGATGCATTGGAAATAAACCCAAAAATCAATGATGAAAAAAGCCTTGCACAACTGAACGACGAATTTTTTTCCGATAAACCGGGCATCGTGATCGAAATCGTCAAAGCCACAGTACTGGCAAATCAACCGCCACTAACACCCGCCGCACCGTAGGCGGCTATTCTCTCATGTCTGACTATCTACTCACGCAAATCATCAATTATGGCGCGCCAATTCTTGGTGCCATAGTGTTTATCGGTGCGCTGGGTGTTCCTTTTCCCGGCACTTTGATCGTGATCGCAGTTGGCGCATTCACCAAACAGGGACTACTGCCCTGGCACACAACAGGACTCATCGCATTGGCTTGTGTTGTCCTTGGCGATAACCTGAGTTACGCCATGGGACATTTCGCACGCGAACCCGTCCTGCGTCGCTTTCAAAACTCGGAGAGATGGGGGCAGGCTGAATCCGCTTTCAACCGTTGGGGTGGGATGGCAGTGGTTTGGACGCGCTTTCTACTCACCGGCATTGCGGTACCTGTCAATTTGATCGCAGGCACAAGCAGATTTGGAGTTCGCCGCTTCTTTTTTTACGATCTGATCGGCGAGGCAATCTGGATCTTTGGCTACGGCGGAATGGGTTATCTCTTTGGCTCGCAATGGGAAATGGTCAGCGATGTGCTTAGCAATGTCAGCGGCTTGTCACTGGGGCTTGTCATTTTGGGCATTGGCATCTGGCTGGGAATCAGGCAATATAAAAAAGTTGAAGCAAAAAAGACAGAAGTCCCTGAGACGTAACCTCAGGGACTTCTTATTGCTCAACCCTTTAGAGCAGCTTATTACTTATCTTCGCGTCCCATCGCATCCATCACAGCGACCGAGGCGATCTGCACGATATCATTGACGTCATCACCTGTCTGCAACACATGCACCGGCGCTCCCATGCCGAGCAGGATCGGTCCGATTGCCTTGGCATTGCCCAGCCGTGCAACCAGTTTATACGCTATGTTTGCTGATTCCAGCGACGGGAAGACCAATACATTCGCATCCTTCACCTTGCTGAACGGATAACGGTTCTCAATAATATCCGCAACGATGGCTGTATCTGCCTGCATTTCGCCATCCACAACGAGGTCTGGGCGGCAGGCTTTGGTCATCTCGACAGCCTTACGTACCTTGTCTGAAAGAGGATGGGGCGTGGAGCCAAAGTTCGAGAACGAGAGGAACGCAACCCTCGGGTTAAGTTCGAGGCGTTTGGCAAAATCCGCTGCAAGGCAGGCAATCGTGGAGAGGTCTTCCGCACTTGGGTCAATATTGACCGTTGCATCCGTGAAGAGATAGACACGGTCATCCACAATCATAAGATACACACCCGCCGCGCGTGCCGCGCCTGGCGTCGTGTGATGGATCTGCAGTGACGGACGGATTACTTCGGGATAATCATAAGTCAAACCGGAGACGAATGCATCCGCATCCCCCATCTTGACCATCATTGGACCAAAGACATTTGGTTCACGCACAAATTTCAACGCATCGTTCTTCGACACGCCTTTGCGGTTGCGAAGTTCGTAGTAAGCATTGGCATACTTATCCAAGTCTGTGAAGTTTCTCGGATCAACGATCTTGGGGTTGAACTCGCGCCCCAGCATTTTGAAATTCTCGCGGATCACATCCTCGCGCCCGATCAAAATGGGATCGGCGATATGTTCCTCTTTGATCTGGTATGCGGCGCGGATGACCTTCAGTTCTTCACCCTCCGCAAAAGCAACCCGCTTTGTGCCTCCTGAAGTGCGCGCCTTGTTCTGGAAGAAGTAACGGATCTGTTCGCCTTTCCCCTGGCGGAACGCAAGTTGTTCGCGGTATTCATCAATATCAATGGTTTTACGCGCAATACCGGTCTTCATTGCCATCTCAGCAACGGCAGGCGCCTCCCACAACAACACACGCGGGTCAAGCGGTTTGGGGATGATGTACTCACGCCCGAATTTGATCGCCTCGCCGCCATAAGCACGGATGACCGAATCCGGCACATCCTCCTTTGCCAGAGCAGCAAGCGCCTTCGAAGCCGCGAACTTCATTTCCTCATTGATCTGCCTTGCACGTACATCCAACGCGCCGCGGAAGATGAACGGGAAACCCAAAACATTGTTGACCTGGTTCACATAATCGGAACGACCGGTCGCGATGATCACATCCTTGCGCGCGTCTCTTGCAAGTTCAGGTTTGATCTCCGGATCGGGGTTGGCCATCGCGAAGATGATCGGATCATCCGCCATGCTCTTGACCATATCAGGAGTAAGCACGTTCGCCACTGAAAGCCCGTAGAACACATCCGCGCCATTCACTGCATCTGCCAGCGTTCGATGCCCCTTGTCATCGACTGCGAGCATTTCCTTGTATTTATTCATGCCCTCCTTGCGTCCCTTGTACACAACGCCCTTCGTATCTACAAGCATGATGTTCTCGCGCTTCACCCCCCAACTGATCGCCAGTTCCGCGCACGAGATCGCCGAAGCACCCGCGCCAGAAATGACCAGCCGTATTTCATCATGTTTCTTGCCCACGATCTCCAAAGCGTTCGCCAGACCAGCAGAAGAAATGATCGCGGTGCCGTGCTGGTCATCGTGGAACACGGGGATATCGAGCATTCCCTTCAAGGTCTCTTCAATGTAAAAACATTCGGGGGCTTTGATATCTTCGAGATTGATACCGCCAAAGGTCGGCGAGATCGCCGCCACCACCTTGATGATCTCGTCCGGGTCGTGTGAATCGACCTCAATGTCGAAAACATCAATATCGGCAAACTTCTTGAACAGCACCCCTTTTCCTTCCATCACCGGCTTGCTTGCCAGCGCGCCGCGGTCACCGAGACCTAAAATCGCGGTGCCGTTCGAGACAACCGCCACCAGATTTCCCTTGGATGTGTACTCATAAGCATCTCCAGGGTTCTTCTCGATCTCCAGGACCGGTTCTGCCACACCAGGCGAATAAGCCAGGCTCAAGTCACGCTGAGTGTCCATTGGCTTGGTTGGCACGATCGCAACCTTGCCAGGTTTCCCCTTTAAACGATGATATTCAAGTGCGTCTTCACGCGTAAATTTTGCCATGACGGCCTCCTATAAGTTGTACAGTCAGTTGCAAACGGTAAAATTATTGCATACTTTATCTTAATCACCTAGTTCCATTTGTCACGACTTTTAGTATATAACCCGCACCCCCATAAATGCTACGAAATTGCCGTGTTAACAAATCTTAAAAAACATGTATAATCAAGGCAATCCGCAAGGATATGAACTCGCTTACTTCTGCCGCTCCGGCGGTCTCGCTGTAAATACTCTGGATATTAGAGCAAGCACCTCCCCTGGTTTGGGAGTTAATTTGTACTCAAAAAGAGTACGATGTGAAGTCAAATTAGGAAAAATTTTGAAGAAGAATCGGACTTCCCGCCCCCTTAACCTATTCACCAGACATGACTTGGTCAACTGTCTAGTGATTTAACCTACACCCAAACACGCTTCACAACGCGTGATTAGGGTCTGCTCAACCTACCCAGACATCCCCCCCGCTAAAACGGGATACTTCTACAGCCGAGGCGTCGCAGGACGGTCCTACGGCTGTGTGCGTTTAAATGAGAAAAATTACTGCCATAGAAGCGCAAAAGAAACGCTCCACTCGGGTGAACATCCACCTCGACGGGGAATTTGCCTTCGGGCTCGAACGCATCACTGCCGCGTGGCTGAGAGTCGGTCAGGAGTTGGACGAAAAGAAAATCCAGCAGTTGCAAGTCGAGGATGCGCGAGAACGGGCGCTCCAGCAGGCGTTATTCTTCCTGAGTTATCGCGCCCGCTCCGAATCCGAGATCCGCAGGAATCTCAAAAAGCATGAGATTCCAGAAGCAGTGATCGAAGAGACGCTCGAACGCCTCCGCAGAGACGGGCTTGCGAACGACAGTCAATTCGCCCAGGCGTGGGTCGAGAACAGAAGTACCTTTCGCCCTCGCAGTCGCCGCATGATGGAGCTGGAACTTCGTCAAAAAGGACTCGATGACGAGTCAACGAAATCCGCGCTTGAGAATGTGGACGATGAAGCTCTCGCTTATGAAGCAGCCCAAAAACGGGCAACCCGCTTCAAGGGTCTGGAGTGGAGCGAGTTCAGAACAAAACTTTCCGGTTTCCTCGCCCGACGCGGTTTCTCCTATTCAGTGATCGCCCCCGTGGTCACACAGATATGGAACGAAACCCACGCAGAGGAACAACATTTTGAAGAAGAGGACACAACATGAACCCATTCGTGATTCTTATAGAAGTACTTGTCCTGATCGTCGGTGTGGTAGCAGGGTATTTTTTCCACCGGTATCAGATGGAACAACGGGCAAAGAACCAGCAGGATAAGGCTGACACCATTCTGAAAGGCGCCAACGAACAGGCACGCCTGATCGAAAGCCAGGCGCGTGAGAGTGCCACCAAGATCGTGCAAGCCGCCGAAGCCGAGATCAAGGAGCGCCGCATCGAACTTAACAAAGAGACTGAGAGACTCGACAAGCGCCGCACCGAACTCGATAACCGTGTCGACCGTCTCGAACAACGCGAACAATCAGTGAACAAACGCCAATCACAGGTGGACAAGCGCGGCAATGAAATCGACAAACTCTACGAGGATCAGGTCAAGAAGCTTGAGTTCATTGCCCAAATGACCCAGGAAGATGCGAGGAAAGACCTGTTTGCTGCCGTTGAAAAAGAAGCCCGCAGCGATATGGCACGCATCATGCGCCAGATCGAAGCAGAAGCGCGTGAAGAAGGCGAAAAGCGCGCCCGCAAATTGATCGCAGATGCCATCCAGCGTGTGGCATCCGAGCATGTGGCAGAAGTGACACGCGCCGTGGTCACACTGCCCAGCGAAGAGATGAAGGGACGCATCGTCGGCCGCAACGGACGCAACATCAAAGCCTTTGAGCAAGCCGCAGGTGTGGACGTGATCGTGGACGATACACCCGACTCTGTAACCGTTTCGTGCTTCGACTCGGTCCGCCGTGAGATCGGTCGCCGCGCGCTCGAGAAACTGATCCTCGACGGACGCATCCACCCGGCACACATTGAAAAGGTTGTCCATGACGAAACGAAAGCAGTAGAGAAGATTATCAATGAAGCCGGCGAACAGGCTGCTTTTGATGCCAACATCTCAGGCTTGCATCCAGAAGTCCTGCGCATGATGGGGCGATTGAAATTTCGAACATCCTACGGACAAAACCAGCTTTCCCATGCAGTGGAAGTCTCGAAACTGGCTGGCATCCTTGCTGCCGAGATCGGCGCCAACGTGGAATTTTCCAAGCAGGGTGGTTTTCTGCACGACATCGGCAAAGCCATGGACCACAACCAGGAAGGCACACACGCCATGCTCGGCGCAGAGTTCTGCAAACGCTACGGCGTGAACCCCAAGGTGGTGAATGCCATTTCATCCCACCACCATGAGACTGAACAGGAATCGGTCGAAGCCATCATCGCTGAAGCGGCAGATGCCATCTCGGGTGCGCGCCCTGGCGCCCGACGCGAAGACATTGAAGCGTACATCAAACGCATCCGCACGCTCGAGGAACTTGCCACTTCCTTCGACGGCGTGGAACAATCCTTTGCCATCCAGGCAGGACGTGAAGTGCGCGTCATCGTCAAACCCGAAAAGATCGACGACCTCACCTCCGCCCGCCTCGCCCGTGACATCGCCAAGAAAATCGAGGAGACCATGCAATATCCCGGTCAGATCAAGGTGACCGTGATACGCGAAACACGGTCAACGGAATTTGCAAAATAAAATGCATCGAGCGGACTGAATGGTCCGCTCGATTTTTTATAACCTTATTACACTCGGTGTCAACCCCAATTCATCGATCAACCCGTTCAACTCATCGTCGCTCAACCGTCTCCCCTTCCCTGCATAGGCGGTCAATGCGGCTTCGAGCATGTTGGTGCCGAAAGAGCGTCCATCATAACGCGGCGTGGTTGTAATGATCGTTTTCACGGCACGCGATTTGAGCAGTTCGATATTTTCTTCGGTGGTTGTGTTCGTGACCACGGTCTTGCCGGATAAATTCTTCGGCATGTACTTGCGCATGAACAGATAGTCACCCGCGATCAGGTCGGAGTCTTCAAAGTATTTGACATACTTCGGCTCGTGCTCTGCACCATCACTGCCGTAGAAGATCATGGACATCGGGAAGAAACTGACAATCGGCAACAGGACTCGTGCGACTCGTTTGAATGCTGGAATTCCATAAATCGGTAACGGTACCCCCAAAGCAACCATCAAATCCCCGAACACGGTTCTGTCAGCGACATCCGCAACTGCCTGCGCCAATCCAAGCCGGTCCACAGCGACAGGGACAAATGCCTGCTTGAAGTGCACATCTCCAAGTTGATGTTTGGCTAACTCGAAGACGCGTCGCTCGAGGGTGTGTTTGAGTCCGCGACCGTCGCAGAGTGGAGACTGCGTCACGCCAGAGACAAGTTTCAGGGCGGCATGAAGCGGGTATTCCTTTTGATCGAGCCGCAGATATAAGTCCACGCCGCCGACACCGAAGGCATCCACCTTGCCATCCAAATCCAGATACATTTGACGGGCTTTGGCAATATCCCCGTCTGTACCCACGCGTTTGACTTGAATCTCCTCACCTTTGAAATTCACTACAACCTTCTTATCGCGTTTCGAACTCCCCAAACTGATGCTGACTGCACGCTTCATTGTTCCCTCCCAAATTTATATTTACATCCCACCTACAAAGGGATTATTCATCTTCTCTTCGCCAACTGTTGTGATCGGACCATGCCCCGAAAGCAGACGCGTGTCATCGGGCATGGTGAAGATCTGCTCCTTGATACTTTTGACAAGCGTATCCCAATCACCGCCAGGCAGGTCGGACCGGCCGACAGAACCGTTGAAGATCAAATCGCCACAGAAACAAACCTTTTCGGAGGGGACATAAAACACACAATGACCCACGGTATGCCCAGGTGTGAAACGCACTTCAAATTCGTTTGATCCGAGCCTCATTTTCATACCATGGACAAAATCAATGGTCGGTTCGGGCCCAGGGTCAATGTCAAAACCGAAAAGCGCGCCCCCGCCACCCGCGCGCCAAAGGACATGGTCGTTTGGATGTAATGCCACAAGCGGCAATGGATTCAATGCATCGGCGATCGCGCCTGCCCCGCCGATGTGATCGAAGTGCGCGTGCGTGTACCAAAGATGACCGATGCGCCAGCCGCGCTTTTGTGCCGCCTGTAAAATCACATGACCATCCCAGGCAGGGTCAATGACGACAGACTCGTTGGTGTTGGGGTCTGCGACGAGATAGGCATTGGTTTGTGCAGGACCTAAAGTGAACGATACAATTTCAAGCATGAACTAATCTCCTTGGTAGGATTATGCTGATAAAAACAGAAACAGCTATTAATCCGAGAGTGAACGTGTAAATCATCATCGGGTCTCTATTGTAAATAAATCCAGCCAGCGGCGGGGTGAGAATGAAGATCACAGAGTTGGCCGTCTCCATGACACCATAAGTGAGCCCCATTTGCGAATCGTGGACAAGCTCGCGTGCCTGCGCCAACGCCAATGGACGAGCAGCGCGAAACCCGCCCAGCAAAAAATATCCAAACGCCAGAACGGGCAGGCTTGTGCCACGCCAGATAATAAACGCGAACGCGGCAACCATGACCTGCGCTGCAAGAAAACCTCCATAAGGTTTCGCACGGCTCAAAGACAAGGCAAGCACCGCGTTCCCCAATGCACCGAATGTGAAAATAACACCGACACTGCTCAGCGAAAAACCGCGCACATCTTCAAGAAAGTTTGGAGTGAGCGGCTGCGCAAGATACATCGCAAACACGGCAAACGCCACGATACCGATATAACTCATCAAGCGGAAGTTACTCAGCAAACCCGGCGGCGGCATTTGAGGGTCATGTTCATCAATGGGTTGTTTCTGAATGAACAGTATGCAGATCGTTGATACGACAAAGAATCCTGCCGCAACAAAATAGATCATACGCAATCCAAAGTGATCGCCAATCCATCCGCCAGTGACAGGACCCAGTATCATCCCGCTGTTAAACATTACAGTCGTCAATGAAAGCGCGGTCGTCACCGACCATTTGCCGCGTGCCGCGGTTACATAACTGCTCAACGGCGAAGCGACGAACGCGGTCAAACCATAGAGCAACATGCCAGCCACAAACAATGGCAATGCAGTTGCCATCGCCATAATGACCGTCGCGACCAATCCCACGATCCACGCTGTAAATAACAGTGGTCTTCTTCCGATGCGGTCCGCCAAGCGTCCCGCGGGGATGTGCGTGATCGCCATTACCGCGCCGAACGCGCCCAGGATAAAACCAATCTGCTGTTCATTACTTCCCAATGATTTCAGGTAGATCGGCTGGAAATTAAAGAACAGACCTTCGCCAAATCCCCATGTGAGAAGTGCGACGGCTACAAATAGAAGATTGCGATTCAACCACAGCCTCCCACACGCTGGATGAATTCCAACACAGATTCAAACACTTGACGACGAGCCGCATCACGCGTGACAACGTGGCCTGATCCCGTTATATAAAGCTTTGTCTTGTCTGACGTATTTTTCAAGGCCGCGTAATTCCACTCCATATTTTCAGGATCGACATACTTGTCATCTTTCGAGTGGATCAACAGCACAGGCACATGGATCGCTGGCAATCCCGCACGCATTTCCCCCAGCAGTTTATTCAACTCCCCTATCGAGCGGACAGGGTTCTGTGGATAGGAAACGTGTTCCTTCAATGCTTCCTTGTCAAACCACCCAGAATCGCCGCTATTTTTTGGCATATACGCGACAATCTTACTGATCCATTCGATATGCCGCAGACGTGGGTCATCGGGAAGTTTATACGGTGTGGACAGTGCCACCACTCCCTGCACATCCAATCTTGTTGACATGAGCAATGATAGTATTCCGCCCATCGAAAGCCCAATGAGGAAGATGTTTTCGCTCACCCCACGCAAGAGGTGATAACCATCTTCAACGGAAGCAGTCCAATCCATCCAATGTGAGCGGATCATATCTTCTGGGTCGGTGGCATGACCTGATAGACGAACTCCCAGGCAGGTCAAACCATGTTCATTGAGATACTCCCCCATCCAACGCATTTCCTTCGGCGTGCCCGTGAATCCATGGATCAACAGGCAGGCAGGCTTGAAGCGGCCACCCAAAAAGAAAAAAGGTTCCGCAGTTACGATGATCTGTGACATGCAGGGAATTATAAGACTGTTACTTGGTTTTCATCCACGCAGGTCGAAGCGACGCCACCTTCTTGTAAACAGGACAATCCTTATCATGTGCCCCCGGCAAATACCCCGTGGACATGAGGAATTCATTCACGATCTCGCCACCCGTGAAGACAAAAGTTTTACGAAAGAGTTTCGTCCATTCCTCTTTTGTTAGTGGATGATGTGCATCCAGCCAGCCTTTGAAGGAACCGAACTCCTTTCGCAGTGACCGAATCCGCTTGGCATTTTCAATGGCGGCATTGACCTTGAGTCGATTGCGAATGATTCCAGCATCCGCGAGCAAACGAGAGCGGTCTTTCTCTGTGAATTTTGCCACCTTTTCAATGTCGAAGTTTCGATAGGCTTTGCGAAAAGTATCCGCCTTTTTCAGGATGGTGATCCATGAAAGTCCTGCCTGGTTGATCTCAAGGATGAGCCGCTCGAAGAGCAGGTTATCATCTGCAAGCGGAAACCCATATTGCGTATCATGGTATGTCCGATTGTATGTATCTTCGGGATGAGAGTTGCAGTATTCGCAGTAGGTGGTCATAGTTTCATCTCCATGATCGGTAATACTCGCGGTTGTCCTTCGATTTCGGTTTCTCTTCCGCCGATCCTATACATCCCCATTTTCTCATAAAAGCCTTCAGCGTTCGGATCCGCTTCGAGTTGGAGGATCAGATGTCCCTTTAAGTGTGAACGGGAAATGGCGTGAAGGAAAAGTTGTCTGCCGATAGCCTGTCCAATATATTCAGGAAGCACCCACAGGTTTTCGATCCAGGCATTTCCATCCCGCTCCTGAAGTGGATAAAAGGCAACAGGGAGATCATCCACCTCTGCCACCCAAGTTTCGTTCTCCATGAAATAATCAGGGGAAAAGGTCAGTTGGGGCTTCCATATCTCCATCCATGTTTCGGGGTATCCCCAGTATGCTTTTGCAGAGAAAGCGATGTGGGAGAGCGTGCTTGCGTCCTCGGGCAAAGCCGGACGAATATGGGCATTCATGCAGGGTGCTGTTTACGAGTCCCGAATATTCTTTGTAAATCCTGCTTGAGCCAAACCGGGAAGGATGCGATCAGCAAATAGGTGAACCCGGGAACCAGCAGCCAGTTGATGAATTCATCAATAAGAAAATTTCTATTGACTGGGTCTTTGAGGGGGATCAATGGCAGGTCGAATCGTAGGAGCAAATGCCAACAAGACAGCAGTATCGCGATCATAATGCCAATCGAGACAGCCCGATGTCTCTTGTTTTGCGCATGAAACCAATTTGAAAGCTGGGGAACAGCCAGAACCAGGAAAGCCAGGCGATAATCCCAATTGTTGCCAAGCAAAAACGTGCCAAGATAAATGGAAGCGCCCATGCGGAAAGCGGCAAGATTCCTTTCGTGCGGGGCAGGCAAAGATACCTGCTCGCGTATCGCAGGGATTCCCGCCAGGAGGATTAGAATAAGCGCGAATGCTTCAAACAACAACTGCCATTGTCCGAGTGTAAACAACCCCGGAACAGCCTGTTGGAAGTACTTTCCCAATCTCGTAATAATCACAAATGAACCATATGAAAGTCCATCCCCGCGCATAGTGGTATTCCATGCTGCAGCCTGGCTGTCAATAGTGACCAAACCATAAATCAGCATGAGAATTACTAAGGAGACACTCAAAAAAATAAACTTTCGCTTCGTCTCCTTTAGCAATACTGTCAACCCAAAGAGTGGGAACATTTTTACCACAGCGCCAGCCAGTATCAGACCAGTCGTCAGGTATGATGAAAAACCAGCAGACAGGATGATCAATACACAAATGAAAAAAACGATCAGGTCAACGTTTCCCCTTTCATATAGAAGCATTGATACAGGAGAGAAGAGCACCAACAACATCAATAAGGCGTCCGAGGCTGTAATTTTTTGCGGAAATAGAACCACACTCACAAAATACAGGATGAGCATTAAAACGACGATCCATATCGTATCATCCATTGTGATTCGGGTGTAAAAAAATAACCGCCAAAATGTGGGATAGTTAAAAATCCGCTTACCGGGATCGAAGGGATTCCTTATGGAAGGTTCATAACCATTTCGAAACGATTCCGCACTGCCGGGGATCAACCTGAAATCCAAAAAGACTGACTCCATCGTTGGAACACCCCACAGTTTCCAGGTTTTATTGTATCCATAGGTAACGAATAATATTCCCAGCACCGTCCATATCAAGACAATCCCTGCAATGAGCAGGGATTTGCCTTTGTTGTCACAAATAGTATTCATCACTCGATTCATGGTTTTGAAAAAAAATCATTGCCGCGATTTGCACGAATTTTCTTAATCCTTCGCGTTAATTCGCATAATTCGCGGCAAATAATTCTATCCCACCGCCCGAATTTCCCTCGGCATATCGGACAACACATCCGCGCCGGTATCTGTAATAACAACGTTATCTTCGATGCGCACGCCGTTCCTGCCAGGCAGGTAGATCCCCGGTTCAACCGTGAACGCCATGCCGGGTTCCAAAATTTGCATGTTGTCACCGCGCATGTACGGCTCTTCATGACCTTCCATGCCAATGCCATGACCGGTGCGATGTGTGAAGTATTTCCCGTAACCAGATTTCTCGATCACATCACGCGCGGCGATATCCACATTCGCACACGGGACACCCGGCTTCGCGGCGGCGCGGCCTGCCGCGTTCGATTCCTGCACGATCTTGTGGATCATTTGATATTCCTCGTCCACCTCACCAACGGCGAAGGTGCGTGTCAGGTCAGAAATGTAACCATCATAGGTTGCGCCCCAATCCACTACCAGCAGATCGCCAGCCTGCAACTTTCGCTTGGTTGGCGAAGCGTGCGGATTGGCAGAATTGGGTCCACCGGAGACAATGGGGCTGAATGGCATTTCGGGTTCGGAGCCATGTTTGAGCAATTGCGCCACCAACTCGGAGGATAACTCTTTTTCGGTCATTCCGATCTTGATCGATGGGAGAGTCGCTTCGAGTGCAGACTGTGCGATCTGAACCGCCTTACGCATCGCTTCCACCTCAGCCTGCTCCTTCCTCAAACGCAGACCTGCCAACACATAGCTGCCATCGGGATAGTCCGCTTCGGGCGCGGCTTTCTTCAGGTAACTGTATTCCAACAAACGGAGTTGACGCGGCTCGACGCCGATCCGCTTCCCATCCAGACTGAGAGCCTGCGCCGCCTTGCGAAAGGCATCCTCCCACACTGAAGGGTTTTCGGGGTAAGCGAATACTTGAAGTTTATAAGGCAAGGACGCGACCTTTTGCAATTCCAATTCGGGTAACACGATGGCTGGATCCTGATCCTTTGCCAATAATAAAACGACAGGACGTTCCATCAAGTGGAAGTGCAAGCCTGTCAGATACGTCAGCGTGGAACCGGGATTCAGGATAACCGCATCCAGGTCTGAGGTCCGGAGAGAGGCGTTGAGTTTATGCAAACGGGTTTGAGTCATGAGAGTCTCCTAATCCAAATGATGATTGCGCCTGCTGAAGAGGTATAAAACCCAGTCGACCACAACAGGGAAAAGTGTATCGAAAGTGGTGACAACCCGGAACCACCACGGAATGACGAGACTGCGCACCGGGCGCTTCGCCACATCCACCACGCGGCTGGCAACATAGTCAGAGGAGAGATGAGGGTAATGCAGTTTCTTGACGGTATCGCGCGACTTCGAGCGGCCAATTTTTTTACCGAACTCAGTGACCGCCGGACCCGGATAAATGCCGGTGACCTTAATGCCAAACGGAGCAACCTCTCTTCGGAGAGCATCGGTGAAGGCACGCACGCCGTATTTACTGGCGGCATACGTTGTGATGAGCGGTGGAGAGATCAAACCAGCAACTGACGACATGTTGATGATGTGACCCTTGCGGTGTTTGAGCATGTGAGGGATGACTGCTCGCGTGACCAGCATGGTGCCTGTCAGGTTCACCTGGACAATGGTTTCAACATCACGTTCGGAGTCGAGTTTCTCGAACCAGTCCATGCTGCCGTAACCAGCGTTGTTAAACAGGATATCAATCTGCCCATATAGATCGAGAGCAGTCTGCACCATCACTGCGATCTCTGCCGGCTGGCTCACATCCACGGGTATCGCGAGCGCTTCGCCGCCAGACTTTTGAATTTCCACTGCCAATGCTTGAAGCCTGTCAAGTCGACGCGCCGCAAGCACCACCCTGCATCCTTCCATCGCAAAGAGGCGTGCAGCATCCTCCCCAAATCCCGAGGAGGCGCCCGTGATGAGAACGACTTTGTTTTTCAAATTTTCAGCCATGAACCCTCTTGACAGGCCGAAGGTCACAAGTCGAAAGTATTTAACCTATTACCTGTGAACTCTGACTTTATTGTTGTTCTTCTTCCGTCTCTTCCGGCTTTTGCCGCCTTGGTCTCGGCGGCTCGACAACCACATCAGAAGAAAGTGCGATCTTCAAAACATCATCCAGGTGCTTGACCGGGAGGATCTTTAATTCAGCTTTTGCGGTCTTTGGCAGGTCAACAAGGTCCTTCAAATTCTTCTCAGGAAGAATGACTGTCTTCAAACCGGCACGATGCGCTGCCAGCACCTTCTCACGCACACCGCCGATGGGAAGCACGCGTCCACGCAATGTGATCTCACCGGTCATGCCAACATGACGATACACCGGGCGTCCCGTCAGAGCAGAGATGATCGCAGTTGCCATCGTGATTCCGGCGGATGGTCCATCTTTCGGGATGGCACCTTCGGGCATGTGGACGTGAATGTCCATCCGTTCGAAGACTTCCAGGTCAATGTTCAATTGCGCCGCTCGCGATTTGATATACGTCAATGCGGCATGGCCAGATTCCTGCATCACATCACCCATTTGCCCGGTCATTTGCAACCCGCCCTTGCCTTCCAGGATCGCGACCTCCACCGGCATGATCTCGCCGCCGTTTTCCGTCCACGCAAGAGATGTGACAACGCCTACCTCATCAACAAGTTCAGCTTCCGACTGGAAGAATTGCTGAGGACCCAATAATTTCTCGACTGCTTCCGCAGTAATCTTTGTCGGGAATTTTCTCCCCTCCGCCTTCAAGCGTGCAACTTTACGACAGACCTTCCCGATCTCGCGCTCCAGGTTGCGGACTCCTGCTTCATAGGTATATTCCCGGACGATACGATGCACCGCTTCCGCCTCAAACTGGAGGCTGATCCCGTCCACTCCATTTTCTTCAATCTGACGCGGAATCAAATAACGATTCGCAATCTCGAGCTTTTCCTCCTCGATATAACCGGGGAATTCGATCACTTCCATGCGGTCGAGCAACGCTGGCGGGATGCTGCCAAGGTAATTTGCCGTTGTCACGAACATGACCTTCGAAAGGTCAAACGGCATTTCAAGGTAATGGTCGCTAAAGGAATGGTTCTGTTCCGGGTCAAGGACCTCGAGCATTGCTGAAGCCGGGTCGCCGCGGAAATCGGAATACAGCTTGTCAATCTCATCCAGCATGAACAACGGGTTGGATGTCCCTGCCCGTTTCATGGTCTGGATGATTCGTCCCGGCAACGCGCCGATATAGGTGCGTCGGTGTCCCCGAATCTCGGCTTCATCACGCACACCGCCCAACGACACACGCACGAATTTCTTGCCAAGGGCTTCAGCAATGGAACGTCCGAGCGAGGTCTTACCAGTGCCAGGAGGTCCGACAAAACATAAAATGGGCTGACGTTCCTTTTTCGGCTTCAATGAACGAACAGCAATATACTCAAGGATGCGTTCCTTGGCTTTCTTGAGTCCATAATGATCACGTTCGAGAATCTTTCCCGCGTTCTTTACATCAAGATCATCCGGCGTGGGATTCGACCAAGGCAACTCGACGATCCAATCAATGTAAGTGCGGATGATGCCGACTTCGGGAGCCATTGGCGGCATCTGGTTCAGGCGATCCAATTCCTTGAGTGCCACAGCTTTGGGTTCAGCAGGGAGATTCGCCGCCTCCAGTTTTTTCTTGAGCTCGGAGGCGTCCTTTGTGAAGATATCGCCTTCGCCTAATTCGTTCTGGATCTGGCGCATCTGCTCACGCAAATAAAACTCTCGCTGACTCTTATCCACCTCATCCTGCACGCGCGAATGGATCTCATCCTCAAGTTCGAGCACATCCACTTCCTGCGCAAGGATCTTATTCAAAGCCTGCAAACGTCCGCGCACGTCAAGCAGCATCAACAGACTTTGCTTCGCCTCATAATTCAATGCCAGCGAAGTGGCGATCATGTCTGCCAACCAGCCGGGTTCGGAGATGTTCAAGGCAAAAAGGTGCGCTTCATCGGGGATGGTGCGGTCCAGTTGCACGCAGCGGTCGAACAGGTCAAGGACCGAGCGCATGTGAGCCTGCGTTTGGCGATCCGCAGTTTGAGGTTCCGTTACGACGCGGGCTCGCACCACAAGGTAGGGTGTCGTGCGGACGAACTCCACTACTTCCACGCGGCGGCGTCCCTGCACGAGAGCAGAGTGCGAGCCATCCGGCATGGCAAGCAACCGCCCCACCGCCATCTCCACACCGATTGGCAGGAAATCTCCAACACCGGGATTATCCTGATCAGGGTCGGTTTGCGTGAGCCCGATGACTGTAAAACCTTTTCGCTGTGCTTCTTCAACTGCAAGCAAAGATGCCTCACGTCCCACAAAGATCGGCGAGACCATGCGCGGGAATATAATCAGGTCGCGCAACGGCAATACCGCAGCTTCGATCATGCCATTGGCATCCGCCTCACGGTTAGGGATGCGATACAACTCCTCCGTACGCTGCGAGAGGGTCAGATCAAAATTATCTTCTTCTTCGTTCCATTCTTTTAGGTGACTCATGATTCCTCTGTCATTGGCAGGGTTGGAACCCGGCGATGCAATGACTCTTTATATTTTTGCCACGCCTGCATTATTTCGGCTGTCACGAACATACTGCCGGCAGATAGGACAATGCTACCATCAATCTTTGATAACTCCAACGCCCGCGCCAATGCGGACTCAACAGGTGTCACCGCTTCAGACTCGACCCCAGCCTGATTCGCCAACTCGACAATTTGTTCCGGCTGAAGCGCTCGCGGATGATCGGCACGCGTGACAATGAGCTTCTTGATCTTGGTTTTCATCTCTGCGAACATACCGGGAAGATTCTTATCCTCCGACGCGCCGAAGATGAGATAAACCTGGTGATTTGGAAAATACTCGTCAAGCGTTTCTCTCAACTTGATGAACGAATCCTGGTTGTGCGCCGAGTCAAAAATGAGGGGCGGATAGCGCCGTGCAATCTCGAAACGGGCTCGCCATTTTACCTGAGAAAATCCCTTTTGGATGGATTCATCAGAAAGTTCAAGCATGCTGACTTTGAGGGCGGTATAAGCAGTTGCTGAGTTCTCAACTTGATGCTCGCCAAGAAGCGGAATTGTGACAATAAACTTCGAAGGATGATAGAAAGAAGTGATATTCAAGGTCTGACTTTCCAGGGATGCACCCATTCTTCCAAACGATACATCTTTCCCTACCAGCGTAAAGCTGCATTCCTTCTCTCTGACTACACGCTCCAAGACTTCGAGGGCTTCATCCTTCTGCGGGGAGGAAACCACGGGCACACCTTGTTTGATAATCCCAGCCTTCTCTCCCGCGATCTTCGCCAGCGTATTGCCCAACACAGCCATGTGATCGTACGAAAGCGATGTAATCACCGAAACCTTCGGTGTGACAATATTCGTCGCGTCCAACCGCCCACCCAACCCAACCTCGATCACGGCGGCATTGCATCCCTGCCATGCGAAAGCGAGAAAACCAAGCGCGGTTGTGATCTCGAACGTTGTCAAAAATGGGACGCGCGCCACGGCTGGTTTGATCTCTTCCACCAACTCGACCATCAACTCATGCGAGATCGGCTCGCCATTGACCTGTATCCGCTCACAGTATTCGATCAAATGCGGAGAGGTGTACAGTCCAACCTTGTATCCTCCCGCCTGCAACGCGGACGCACACAAGGCACTGACCGAGCCTTTGCCTTTCGTCCCTGCCACGTGGATGATGGGATACTTGTTTTGCGGGTTTCCCAATTCCTGCATCAATGCAAACATGCGGTCAAGGTTGAACTCTGCCTTGGCAAGTTCGGAGGAATGTTTCAGGCTATAATCTACAAAAGAGTAGAGATAATCAAGGGCCTTGTTGTATTCGATTTCGATGTCCATGCGAGGGATTGTAAATCGTAATTGGCAATTCGTAAATTCAGAAAATGATTGGCACACTCACCATCCATCTTCGCATTCCTGGCTGCAATTCATTGAAGGAAAAACGCGGATATATCAAGCCGCTTATTTCGCGCCTGCACCGCGAGTTTAACGTCTCTGTCGCTGAGATGGATTTGCAGGGCAAGTGGGATGAGGCAATCATTGCTTGTGCAATGATCGGAAATGACCATGCCTTTTTACAGTCCGCGTTGGGAAATGTGGCAAAATGGGTCGAAGGTCATTGGACGGATGGGGATGTATGGGATACCAAGATCGAAATCGTTTGAACGTGATAATAAGGAGTAAACATGGATTTAGGGCTCAAAGACAAAATTGTTTTGGTCACAGCCGCTTCAAAGGGATTGGGCAAAGCGACCGCGCTCGAGTTCGCTCGTGAAGGGGCGAAAGTTGTAATGTGCGCCCGTAGTGACACAATCGACAGTGCGGCAAAAGAGATCGCGCAGGCAACCGGGGCGCAAGTCGTCCCACTCCATACAGACCTCACTCAACCAGCCGAGATCGAAAACCTTGTTGCAACCGCGATCAAGAAATTCGGTCGCATTGACATCCTTTTCGTCAACACAGGCGGACCCAAGCCTGGCAACTTCCTCTCACTTACACCGGAAGACTGGGAAACCGCCTCAAACCTGACCTTGATGAGCGCGGTCCGATTGTGCTATGCGGTTGTCCCGCACATGCTTGAAAAAGGTGAAGGAAGCATCATTACCACACAATCCTATTCTGTAAAACAACCCATTGACAATCTCATCCTTTCCAATTCCCTGCGCATGGCTGTGATCGGATTGATGAAGTCACTGGCAAATGAGCTCGGACCAAAGGGTATCCGCGTCAATTCGATCAACCCCGCCTGGACATGGACGGAACGCGTCGAACAACTGATGGCTGACCGTGCCTCCCGGGCAGGCACCACCCTCATAGCGGAAGCTGCCAAAATCACGGATGCAGTTCCGTTAGGGCGCATGGGCACCGCGGAGGAATTTGCGCGTACGGCAGTCTGGCTGGCGTCACCAGCTGCATCGTTCATCCACGGTCATGCCCTGATGTTCGATGGCGGAGCGGTCAAAACCGCGTTGTAAGGTTACTTGCTCACCAAACGCCTCGGAACCAAATCTGTCTCCGGGGCGTTTTTATCATGGTAAACTTCGCCCATTCCCTGATTTGGAGTGCCTCATGAACGAACCCACCTGCCTGAACTGTAACCGCACGGATGAGCAAGTACCGCTCTTAAGTGTGACTTTCAAAGGAGAAACAAAACATATTTGCCCACACTGCTTGCCAACATTGATCCACAAAATTCACCTGTTGGTGGACAAACTCCCGGGTGTGGAAATCCCCCCGCCTTCTGTGTAACAATAATTCACGACCCATGAATAAACTATCCTTCCTTGCACGTACCTCCATACTGATCGCATTCTTCTTCTTTATAGATAAAATCATTTTCGCATTTGGGCGTGAGGCTATCATTTCGCGCATCTACAAGGATGAGATTGGTCTGTTGGATGTATTCAATTCCGCCAACAATCTACCCGATGTCTTGTTTGCTTTAATTTCCGGCGGAGCTTTAGCGATGGCGTTTATCCCTTTGCTGAGAGAGTATCTCTCAACAAAGGGACAGGAGGCAGCCTGGGATCTATTTTCACGCGTTGCCAACCTGGCATTCATTGTGACAGGCTTGGTCGCCATCCCTATTGCCATATATGCGCAACAAATTGTGGACATAGTAATTGTCCCGGGTTTTTCCCATGAACAGAGATTGCTTGTTGCTGAATTGATGAGGCTCAATCTCATCAGTACAATTATTTTTTCAGTTAGCGGCTTGGTGATGGCAAGCTTGCAAGCAAATCAGCATTTTCTGTTACCCGCACTCGCTCCAACGATGTACAATGTGGGGCAAATCTTTGGAGCGGTTGTTTTTGTCCCCAGGTTTGGCATTCATGGGTTAGTGTATGGGGTAATTCTCGGTGCGTCTTTACATTTACTTGTTCAAGTTCCTGGATTAATCAAATATGGATTTAGATGGACACCCTCACTAGACTTGCAAAATACTGGACTAGTACGGGCGCTCAAATTACTTGGACCGCGCTTGTTAACCATGGGTGGTATTCAAGCCATAGTCATTTTAAGAGACAGATTCGCATCTTTCCTTGATCAAGAAGGCGCTGTGACTGCACTGGCAAGGGGATGGCAAATCATGCAGATCCCAGAAACATTGTTGGGAACAGCAATTGCCACAGCTCTGCTTCCCACTTTAGCTGAATATGCATTGCAGGGAGATTGGCGGGAATTCCGTTCTACGATCGAACGTGCTTTGCGTATTTTGATTGCCACCACCATCCCTGTTGCGGCAGTGATGGCTGCAGGAATCAACCCGCTTGTCAGTGCGGTTTTTGGTTTTGACCAAGAAATGTCTACACTCATCACATGGACAACGCGCGCTTATCTCCTAACACTCACAGGATATTCTATTCAGGAAATTGCGGCGCGTTCATTCTACGCGCGCGAGGAACCGATGTTCCCGCTGTATGCGGTCATTGTACGACTTGTTATCTTTATTGGAATTGGAATTATAGGTATCACATTCTTTAGACAGATCGGTGCACCGGTCATTGCCTTCGCAGAGATCGCGCTGCTGGTGGAAGCAATAGTTCTCTTCGCCTGGCTGAGCAACAAAATGCACGAGCCCATCATTGTGTGGAGCGCGCTATTCAAAGGCGTGGTCGCAGCCCTGATCGGAGGCGCGGCAGCTTACGGCTTGGCAGTGATCGTCCCTGGGTCCGCAGTATTGACCGCATTGCTGGGAATGGTCGTCGGCGGGCTAATCTCTATCCCGATCATCGGGTCGGAGATTAAATTGCTCTTAAAACTATAAAAATAAGGACTGATATAATACCGCCCATGATTCAACCGAACAACAATTTTGGAAGCACACAACCCAGCAAGCCCGTTGACAAGCCTGCTGTATCAAAGCCCAAACGCGGACGCAGGTTTCTGCTCAATGCGTTTATTTTGATCGCCCTGCTTGCCCTGGGGATCATTGGAGGATACCAATCGGCGCTCTCGATCCGCAGGAGCGCAGAAGCATCGACACTCATGGAGCAGCTCGGCGAGCAATTCCAGTTTGCCCTTGTTGATATGCAATTCGGACGTTACGAGAATGCAAAACAGCGTCTAGAGTTTATCATTGAGAAAGACCCCGCATTCCCCGGTGTCCAGGATAAGCTAACAGAAGTGCTGGTACAAATCAATCTCCAGGAAAACTATGTTCCTCCCACAGAAACGGTGGAAGTACCCTCCCCCACACCTACGCAGGATTACAGCGGAGCCGAAGAAGCTTTTGCACATGCCCAGCAACTGATCAACGCCCAGGATTGGCCTGGCGCGCTTGGCGCACTTGACGCGCTGCGCAAACTCGACCCGGAGTATAAAACGTCACAAGTGGACGGCATGTATTACTTTGCCCTGCGCAACAACGGATACGTCCTGATCACAAAACATGGCAATCTTGAAGGCGGCATCTATTACATTACGCTCGCCGAACGCTTCGGCATTCTGGATAACAACGCCAATGGCATCCGCGAAGGCGCACGTGTTTATCTCATCGGTGCATCCTTTTGGGAGATCAACTGGGAACAAGCGGTATATTACTTCACCCAAGCGCAAACCTGGGGCAACCTATGGGACGGCACCATGACCGCCACCGAACGTTATTGGAACGCCTCCATGCGGTACGGGGATGAACTCTTCGCAAAGAAACAGTATTGCGGTGACAAAGGCGCCCTCACACAATACAATAACGCCCAAACAGTTGCGCCGTTGGACAAGCTCGCTCAGAACAACTATGACCAAAATTTCTTGATCTGTTTCCCGCCGACAGCAACGCCGGATCCGTCTTTATTATTCAGCCCGACGCCTGACATCATAGTGCCCACGGTAGAAACACCCGTAACTCCACCAACATCATACCCATGACCCCTCCTCCTGCCTGGGCGCTGGCTGTCACATACTGGCTGCACTTGCTCGCCACGGTTGCGTGGATCGGCAGCATCGTTGCCACGTCCATTCTCTTCCTGCCTGCAGCACGCAAGGCGCTCAAGCCAGTTGACCATCTCGCCCTCATTGATGCCATGCAAAAACGGCTCGAACCCATCGCATGGTTTTGCATGACCCTTCTGCTGCTTACTGGATTGTTCCAAATGAGTGTCAACCCGCACTATGACGGTTTCGTTTCCGTCAGTACACAGTGGTCGCTGGCGATCCTCATTAAACACATTCTCGGTATCTTCATGGTTGTTGCCAGCGCCATCCAAACCTGGGAGGTAATTCCATCCATCCGCCGCACGCTCATGAACAAAGACAAGGCAAACGAAGCACAGGTTATCCAACTACAAAAACGCGAGACAAGGCTCCTACGAATCAACTTCGGACTTTCGATACTGATCCTGCTCGCAACAGCATTCGCCCGGGCTTCATAATCGACCATTAAACAAAACAGCCGCCTCTTTCTTAAGGGACGGCTGTTCCTGTTCAACAAATCTTTTTCAAGCGGACAGTTCTTACGGAAGGACGGTTACCTCAAATGGGAACTCTTCTCCAACCACAACACCACCCTTATAGCGGACACCCACAACCACCGCCATCACATCCTTGCCACCGGGCAATCTCTCCGGAGCAGACTTGGCTGTGAACGTCACCTCAACAGTAGCGGATGTACCGGGACCAGCGTGATCCCCGCCCTGAACCGGCACAACACCTTTGCCCGGATATTGCGGATCAGGCATTGCCTGCACAGAATTGAAGGGAACATCGCTGGTTACATCCACAACAACCGTATATGTGTCACCAACATGCATTGTGGAAGGTAACCCACTTACCAATTTGAACTGAACTTTAGGCATAGGAGCCGCGGCAGTGAGAGCGCCGGTCATCAATACAATCAAAAGTGCCAAACCGAAATAAGAGAATGATCTTTTCATTTGAATGAGCCTCCAAAACAGATTATGCCCCAAAGTTTTTTCAGTTCGGGTATTTCTTGCAAAACAGCAAACTTCGAGATTACAAATTTATTAGGGTGGGAGCAGGCGCACCTGTCAGATCATATGCCATCGCACCAGTGATCCTGGCTGGAATGATATCGCCTATCTTCGCGTCGCCTTCGACAAAAACCAGACCATCGATCTCAGGCGCATCACGATAGGAACGTCCGATCGAAATGCCTTTGTCTTTTCCCTCGATCAATACATCCAAAATCTTCCCAACATAGGACTGGTTGACCTGCATGGAAATCCCCTGTTGCAATTCCATCAATTGTTCGAAACGCTCCTGTTTTACTTCAGCAGGGATCGGGTCACCAAGAGGCTCGCTGGTTGTCCCCGACTCGAATGAAAACTGGAACGTCCCCACACGGTCAAAGCGGATTTCCTGCACGAATTCATATAACGCTTGAAACTCTTCTTCTGTCTCACCGGGATAGCCAACAATGAATGTCGTACGAATAGCAAGATTATCGATCTTCGAGCGCATCTTGCCGAGAGTCTTGTGAACCCAGTCAATGTTCGAGGGGCGTTTCATGCGGTACAAGGTCTTGGGATGGGCATGTTGAAGCGGCATATCAAGATACGGCAAAACCTGTTTGCTCGAAGCCATCACGTCAACGAGACGATCCGTCACGTACCCGGGGTAGGCATACATGACGCGGATCCAATCCATGTCAGGGACAGAGGTTGTCAGTTGTTCCAACAGGATCGCAAGCCCATCTTTCATCCCCAAGTCGTGACCATAATCGGTTGTATCCTGTGCGATGAGGATCAACTCGCGCACGCCAATATCGCGCAAATGTTTTGCCTCATCCAAAATGGATGCAACTGGACGCGAGACAGCCGTCCCTTTGATGAGCGGGATCGCACAAAACGCACACGGACGGCGGCAGCCATCCGCCACTTTGAGGTAGGCGCTTGCCCCGGCCACAGAGACGCGCATGGCATCCTGTTCATCCGTACCGACGGTTTTTGCTTCATCGGGCAGGTGATACAACGGCTCAGGGTGCGGACCTTTGCGGAGTTCGCGCACAACCTGAACAATATCCATCCAGCGGCGCGTGCCGAGAACCCCATCCACCCCAGGGACTTTCTCTGCTACTTCTGAACCGTAGCGTTGGGTCAGGCATCCCGCCGCGATCAGGATCTGATTCTTCTTTTTGCCATCCGCCAATTCGCGCAGAACACTAATCGACTCTTCCTTTGCGGGTCCAATAAAGCCACAGGTGTTGACGATCAGCACGTTTGCACGCGAGGGGTCTTCCACGGCGTTGTAACCATCGCGGATCAGCAATTGCGCCATTGAATCCGAGTCAACGGTATTTTTTGCACAACCAAGAGAAACAAGATGAAAGGTGTTTTTAGCCAATGAAATTACCTCTAAAAATCTGGGGTTACGGCACAGGCGTACTGGATGGAACAGGTGTACGCGATGCAATAGGTGTATTCGTCGGACGCAATGTGGGAGACGGTGTGAAAGTATTTACAGGCGTCGACGAAGGAAGTGCTGTGGGTGTGATGATCTCATTTGCGAGATAGATATTGCTGACGATCTGACCAAACGTGCCCATCAGACCCAGATCGCGTCCGTTATAAGCAATACGGAGGGCGGCACCGCTTCCTGCCAAAACTTCAACCTGTTCCTCCGCCTCATACAGATACGCATTCCCAGGGATAACCCTGCCTTCAAAAACCACTTTTCCATCCACCGTCACGCGGACATAGGTACGCTCGACCGCAACCAAATTTACCTGCACTCTGACATTGATATTCACGGTCGGGATAATGATCGTTGGTGTTGCTTCCTCTGCAAATTCTTCGACAGGCAACAATGTTGGTATGGCAGTAAAGAGAGACGGATCGGGTGAAGCCAATAACACATCTGAAATGGATGGGGCGGTCGGCTGGACCTCCTCCAGGCTTTGGAGCGTCAACACCCGGTTGATACCCCAAATGACAAATCCCATCAGCAGGACAGCCATGCCGACACCGAAAATCATGTCACCTGCTATGAAGTTACGCAAGGGAGGCATGTTCGCTGTAATGGGTTGACCTGGTTTGCGTTTGGATCTCTGCGGATTCCGTTCGCGGTGACTTGCCTGTAACGCGTCTGCAAAACGGAGCAGGACAGCATCCACGTCCATATCAAGGAAGGATGCATAGTTCGACAACATGCCGCGCGTCTGTACCGTGGAGGGAAGCCTGTCCATTGCACCCTGTTCGAGCGCTTCGAGATAGTGAGCTTTGACCTTTGTATTGCGCTCCACTTCTTCGAGATGCAGGCTTAACGTCTCACGGCGTTCGCGGAGCTCGGCACCGATCTCTTTGAAGATTGCCCTGGAAGGTTGCAGGTCATCGGGTTGAAAGTTGGCAGGTTTTAAGCTTGAAGAGTCCAAGGTCGAAGGTTGAATGTCGCCTGGGGTTGGTTCTGGTTGTAGCTCAGGGGCTTCCTGTTGGTCAATGCTTTCGGGTTCTTCGATTGCAGGCTCGGGTTTCGCAACTGGTCGTTTTGAAATTACAGCAAAGACTCGATTTAGCCAGGTCTGCCAGAAATTGTCGGTGGCATCAGACGGTGGAGGTTCTTCCTGTTGTGTTTCGACAACTTCTTCCACAACAGGTTCAGGTTGCGGGGTTGGTTCTTCAATGATTTCGGGCAGTGGTTTAACAACAGGCGTTGGCTCAGGCTCGGGTTGAGGTTCAGCTTCTTGAACTGAATCAACTACCGGCGGGGAAAGAGGCGCTGCTTCTTGAGCAAAATCAAACCCGGGTGCGGAAGAGGTCGGTTGGGCAGTAAAATCCACAGGAGCGATAATCTCCCCGGCATTTTGCTGTGAGAGGCGCACCTCTTCGAGGATCTGGTCAAGATCAAGCCCGAGATATTCTGCGTAGTTGCGAAGATAGCCGCGTGCCTGCACAGGCGAGGGCATGGATGAAAGATCGTCATTCTCCAGCGCCTGGAGATAGTTGACGCGGATGCGTATGGCTTGAAAGACCTTTTCAAGCGTGAGGTTTTTTTCTTCGCGCGCAGCTTTGAGTCGTTGACCGATGGTTTGCATTACATAAAACGAAACATCACCAGCACCCCATCGAGCGGGAATGGACTGGTGATGTTCATGGGTGTATGCTCGCGATCAGGCTTCGGTTGTTTCTGCTGCTTCGGCAGGAGCTTCCGTCTTGGGTGCAGCAGGTTCTTCAGCGGTTTCTTCCTCGAAAGCTTCACCTTCGCGGTGGACGATGATCTTGACTTCGGGGACGAGGTCCATCGTGAGGCGGACGTGAGCAGTGAATTCGCCAAGGTTGCGGATCGGCTGCATGTCGATCTGCTGTTTCTTGACTTCGAAGCGGGTCTGTTCGGAGACAGCAGTGGCGACATCCTGAGTGGTGATGGAACCGTAGAGTTTGCCCGTTTCACCAGCCTTTGCGCTGAAGGTCACGGTGATGCCGTTGATCTGGTCAGCCAAGCCCTTGAGTTCGGAGTTCTGCTCGGTGCGGCGGATCTCAGCCTGCTTGCGAACCTTCTCGATCTGTTTGAGCGCGCCAGCGGTGGCGAGCACGGCAAATCCCTGCGGGATGAGGAAGTTGCGTCCGTAACCATCGGCAACTTTTTTGATGTCGCCTGCGCGACCCAGTTTGTAAACGTCCTTGATTAGCATGACTTTCATTTTTCAAGCCCTTTCGTGCTTTTTAGAGTGGTATGCCGCAAAAACCGCGGCACTTCGGTCATCACGTTGTGATGACCTCAGAGCGAAGGGTACTACGCTCGGCGGGGTATTTTATCATAGGTTTAGGGTTACAGGTCAAAAGATTCATGTTTTTGGATCCTGCAACCTGCTACCTGCAACTCTAAACGCCTTTTTCCAGCAGATCCATATATGCCCCATCGATGAGGTCGCTTCTTTCGACCCGGAGGTTGGTCATCAGACCTTCAGCAATCGCCTGCCCCACGGCATCCCCCTGCCCCTCCCGCATGACGACTTCCAATTCCATGAATTGACCCAAGCCATCGACATCATCCAAATGCACGCGCGTCTGTCCAATCAGATAGAGGTAACGGGTCTTTTTCACTACGCCACGGATACCATAAGCAAGCTCAAGCACACGCTTGAGATTTTCAGGGTCAGAGATGCGTGCAATGTGATAATCGGATCGCTTCGGTCCTTCCTGGTCGGGACGGGTATAGAAAATTAGTTGAGCGTTGTCTGATGCAAGGATGCGCAGTTTGAGTCGTCCCTGTGGAACGTTGAAGAACGTGTCCTCCTGCGGAATGACCTCAACTGGTGTATCACTAAGTTTTTCGGCACGGGACTTGATCTCCGCAAAATCCCGCACACGGGCTTTGATCTCGATATTGGCTGGCATATATTCTTAATCCTTCCTGTCACGGACAGGCATCATGAAAATTGGAATTTTCGTATTACTGACAACTTCTTCAGCAACGCTTCCCATCAAGAGCAGGTCAAGGCTGCCGCGTCCGCGTGAGGTGAGCATGATCATGTCTGTTTTTTCTTTTTCGCTGACCTCAACGATGGTTCGGGCAGGAATAGAACCTTTGACCAGCGTTCTAACTCGTAATCGATCCTTACGCAACGAACGAGCCACCGCGCTTAAGAACTTGCGCATGTTATTTTCCGCCTTGTGACGGATCTTCTCGACCACTTCCGATGCGGCACGGTAATCTTTCACTTCAGGCACGGCAGGGACAGACATCAGCAATAGTTCTGCACCAAATGCCTGGGCAAGCGCCCGCCCGTAGGGTAATGTTCGTTCCGAATGCAACGAGCCATCCAACGTGACCATGATGTGCTTCACGGTCGGCGCAGGCGGATACCCCTCGTCGCGGTATTTGACGATCAACATCGGCACATCGATCATCTGTACCAGCTTGCGCGAGACGCCGCCATCCAGCCAGTGCGGTTTACCCGAGCCGCCGCGCGTGGTGGTGATGACAAGGTCAATGCCATCTTCATCAATGTATTGCTTCGCCACATCCGAGATCGCTCCATCACAGATGAAATATTGCGCCTGAACCCCGTTGTGGATGAAATCGTTCGCCACTCGTTTGAGATAGGTCGTTCGTTCTTCCACGACAATATGATGCGTTTTTTTCTTTCGTACAGTGGGCGATTCCTTGATGGCGGACAAGATTGTTACATTTGCCTTAACTGCCCTGGCTACAGACTTTGCCATTGGGATGGCTTGTGCTGCTTCCTTTGACCCATCCAGCAAAACCAAAATATTGCGTATGGTGACTGTCTGCTCGCGCCATCTGCTGTGTTCCTTGGGGTCAGGCTGCCAGGCAACCTCAACCATTCCGTTGCCATTCCCAAATGCAGGAGCGATTGCCATCTGTCCGAAACCGAAACCTGCCAGTTGTGCCGCGTCCAATTGACCGAGGTAATCCATTTCGGGGTTAGGCTCACCCATGCGACCTCGGAAATATGAAAAGATTGCGTACATCACAGGGATGAAAACAAAATACGTCCACGCGCCTTCGAGGAAGCGCTCTTCAAAAATGATCAGCGTGGCACCCGTTGTCAGGATCGCTGCGACAACGGTCCCGATGATGAGAAGCGTGTATTTCAGGGTGAATTCTTCGCGCACATGACGGATGAGTCGCTTCGTCACAGCCCAACCGGTCATGCTCAATAAAATGAACACTCCTGCCGCGTAAAGTGCGAGGAAAGTCTCTTCGTAAGTCCCGAAGAAAAGGAAACTGATGCTAACGATTCCCACTTCGATCCAGACGGGCTTATCCGCCACTTCGTATTGATTGGGCTCGCCAAGCATCGGCGGGATGTACTGACGTTCCTTCAAACCGAGGGCGAGATTCTGCAAGCCCTGCGCGCTCGCTGCCGAAGCGGACATCAATACCGCGATGCCAACGAGCGTACCGAGATACGGAAGCGGGTTGGGCAGAAGATAATCCATTGTTTGGGTGAAGACAGATACTTCGGTGTTCAATGGATCAGAAACTTCAAAGATCACAGGTCCCACAATAAGCATTGTGACCGCAGTCGTGCCCATGATGATCAGCAAACTGAAAAAGGCTTTATTACTTTTTTGCGCTGGCGTGCCCTCGTATGCCGCCACAAGGTTTGCGAACACTTCCACGCCTGTCATCACCGCAAGAATGCGGACGTAGCCACCAAGCGTGATGTGAAAATATTCAGGGCGAAACGCCTCAAGGTTGAAATCGGGAAAATGCAATCCGTGTTTGAAGATGGTCGAGACCACCATCACCCATAGCAATATCAACACCCCCGCCGTTGCAGGACCAAATGTACGCGCCGCCATGCGCGGTCCACGGTTGACGAGCCAGCCCACCAATACACTCAACAGGATCGCCACAAGTTTTCGATACTTGAGAAATTCAATTCCAAATATGGGTTCGTTCAAAACAGGGATGCGGTCGGCAATGAACGTGACCATCGCCGCCATGCTCACGAGAAATGTCAATGTGTATTCGATGAACGTGATCGCCGCATTTACTTTTACCGCCCAGCCGCCAAACTCTTCCTCGCTCAGCCCGCTCCCGCCGCTTCCATCGGTCACCCACCGCATCACCAAACGATACATCCCGGATACCACCGCAATCGTGATGACCACCAGCCAGACAGACGCGCCGAATGTAACTTGTGCCACCCCCGCAACAACAATCAATTTTAGAAAGGGACCAAAAACGTAAAGCGGTGATGTTGCAGGGTCTCCCCCGCCTGCCAACGCACCTTCAAACGAATTCTTTAACTTATGAGATACGTGCGCCAACGTTGCTTTCCTCGATGCGAGCAAAAATCATTGTACCCGCACAATGAGGAGTGGGCAATATATCAAGACGCTGGAACGAGTGCGATCAACGGAATGGACTCTGCAAGACGGCTACAGGTCTCACGCGTAGGAGGCAGACGTTCGCCCAGCATGACGAGGGTCAACTCGCGCAAAGCGGATGGATGCTTTTGGGCATACATCCACAGAACACGCTCCGCGTCTTCCCTGGACTTTGGGTTTGCCTCCGCTTCGAAATGCCTGTTCCCCACCTGCACCTTGATACGTGGATTCTTCAGTATATTCAGATACCAATCCGCTTTTTCCCGCCATGCCGCGGCAACATAATAGACTCCCGTTTCCTTATCATGGTCCACCACTTCGAGCACCACCTGCCGCGGAAGTCCGCTTTTGCGACCAACGTGTGTGAGCAACAGGAACCTGTTACCCAACAACCATCCAAGTCCAAAACGATACAGGGATATTGGCAGGCGAAACAACGCCCGCAACATCCCTGTTGGTTTCTTTTGTGTCAGAGACACGGATCAGTTTACATTCATGAACCCAAAGAGACGCCACAATCCCCGCATCATCGCGTGACCAACATCGGGTTTTAAGAATTGATTTGGGCAAGAACCTGGGATAACCGTAATGCCGTTGGCATTGCACATTTCCACCGCCTCCTGCGAGACGCTGGTCATGCTTGCTGCCAAGCCCGGCTTGGTGCCCATCATGCAGTGCATCCAAACATGCTTCACACCAAGGTCAACACATTGCTGGACGATCTGGTCGGTCACCTTGGGGCTGGCAAGGATGAAGACTGCATCAGGTTTATCTGGAATGGATTTCAGGTCGGGATAGCACGGCTCTCCATTGAACGTGGAAATGCGCGGGTTGACTGCGAAGACCTGATACCCATTTTCCTTGAACTTGTTGTATGCCATGTTACAACCCGTTTCGCGTTTATCAGAGACGCCCACCACTGCAATTCGCTTCTGTGCGAGAAAATCCTGCACCATATTATCGATTTTTGCCATAATGACTCTCCTTTGTAAATTAACGATGTTTTATTGTACGTACAAGAATATCATAAGTTCATCTACTATTTGGACTATATAGCAGGTTACAAATATCCTTGTTTTCGAGAGAATGGATTTTTTAAGTTCTTCTTACAAAAATTTTACCCACAGGGTATACAATTGGTCCAATTAAATTACCCAATTGGGTATCCGTACCGGAGGCAAACATGACGGACACAAACACATCTCCCACCGAACAATTTTCTTTCAAGGCAGAGACCAAACAACTGCTGAATATCCTTATTCACTCTTTGTACAAGGACCGCGAAGTCTTTTTGCGTGAATTGCTCTCGAACGCGTCTGATGCGCTCAACCGTCTGCGCTTTGAGATGGTCACAAACCAGGATGTGCTCGACCCCAAAGCTGAGCTGAGCATCCACATCAAAGCTGACAAGGATGCCCGCACGCTTACCATCACTGATACAGGCATCGGCATGACCCATGAGGAGATCATCGAGAATTTGGGCACAATCGCTCAATCAGGAGCCCGCAATTTCATTGAAGCAGCCAAGGACAAGAAAGTGGACTTCGCCCAGGTCATCGGTCAGTTTGGTGTGGGGTTCTATTCCGTGTTCATGGTGGCTGAGTCGGTACGAGTGATTTCACGATCCTATGAACCGGATGCAGAGGCGGTGAGCTGGTATGCCACTGGGGAGGATAATTTTATTGTCGGTGCGGCAGATAGGGGCGAGAGGGGGACGCGGATCGAGATCAAATTGAAGGAAGATGCAGCGGAATTTGCGGAGGAGTATCGCATCCGAAACATCATTCATAAACATTCCGATTATATTGGCTTCCCCATTTACCTAGGTGATGATAAATCTCCGGTAAACAAACAGACGTCCCTATGGCGGACGACCAAGAAAGATGTGACCGAAGAACAATACAAGGACTTCTACAAGCAGACCACGCTTGATTTTGAGGAGCCTCGCCTGCATACCCACATGATCACGGATGCGCCAGTGCAGTTGTATGCGCTGTTGTTTGTCCCCGGCAAAGCGGAGCGCGGCATTTTCTCTTTACGCAAGGAGGATGGATTGAAATTGTATTCGCGCAACATCCTGATCGACGAATACAACAAGGACTTGTTGCCTGAATATCTCCGCTTTGTACAGGGCGTGGTGGACTCCGAAGACCTGCCGCTCAACGTCTCACGCGAAACTGTTCAATCCAGCGGGCTGATGCCCAGGCTGAAAAAGGTGCTGACAGGGCAGGTTATGCGCGAATTGGAATCGCTTGCAAAGAATGATGCCGAAAAATATCAAACCTTCTGGCAGGAGTTTGGTGTACATCTCAAACAGGGTATCGCCGCCAACCCCTCGGATGCAGAAACGATCAATCCGCTGTTGCGCTTCAAGACAAATTTGAATCCTGAAACGTGGTCTTCGTTGGATGATTACGTTTCACGCATGAAGGAAGGTCAGAAGGAGATCTTCTACATTGTGGGCGAAGACCCGAAATCCGTGTTGCGAAGCCCGCATTTGGATTATTTCCACTCGCAAGGAACAGAAGTGTTATTGCTGACCGACCCGATGGATTCGTTCATGCTGATGGGCCTGCGAAAATACAAGGACTTCGACTTGAAGAACGTCTCTCAAGCTGAAGTGGACACGAGTAAAAAGCCGGAAGATCAGCCTGAGGAAGAAAAGATCCCCGATGCGGATTTCAACTCGTTGATCGAGCAATTCAAGAAAGTTTTAGGCGAACGTGTAATCGATGTGCGCGCCAGCAATCGTTTGACTCAGTCCGTGGCGCGGCTGGCAGATGCAGGCAATAACCCCAATCCCGAACTGCAACGTGTCTATAAATTTCTCGGTCAGGATTATGAGATCCCCAAGAAAGTGCTGGAATTGAATCCGTCACACACGATTTTGAAGAACCTGCTTGGCCTCGAAACAGGTTCAGAATTGCAAAATATCATCATCGAGCAGATCTATGATAGCGCGTTGCTTGTGGAAGGTCTGCACCCTGACCCGTCGAGCATCGCTCCGCG
>CAYTDB010000042.1:0-35783 GCA_964436455.1 uncultured Anaerolinea sp.
GGAAGCCATATCTTCCACGGATATGGCTTCTTTTTGGTTAATCTTTTGGCTTTTTGGTGGGGCGAATATCCTGACCGGGGGGGGAATTTTCTGGTGGTTGAGCTGCACTCCCGCCTCCATCCGATGAAGATCCCGGTTGAATAAACACGGGGGTGCCTGTTCCGCTGTATTGAATCCCTACATTGACAAGCGGCATATCTGCCATGGAATATGCATACTGATAGGCAAAATTTGCGCCGCTTTCACCCGGCGCCGGATCGATTGTCTTGCTATTATCCAGATCAGTGCCAGTGAGCATGTTTTCGGTCAGGCCAACCAATTCTGATATTTTTTGTTGATCAGGTGCGTCAAGTATGGAAAGGGTAAGTTGCTGTATTTGTTGTGTCCATTGGGCAAGGTTTTGAACACTTGTTTTCAGATCTTCGCCATAGTTGCGCATTGGCTCAGATGCTTGGGCGGACTTGACAGTGCTGTTTGCCTCTGTGTAGACGGCTTGAAAGTATCCTGGGCTGCTTCCATTCAGGAAAAGCCCAAAGCCATCACTTTCGTCAATTATGGAACCATCCCCATCCCAATCCTTGAAATCAGAACTTTGTTCACCTGCAATCAAATTGAGAATGGCTTCGGCGTTTTTACGGATTTGATCTACATCATCAGCGCCGGAGGCTGTTTGCATGCCCAATCCAAGTTCGTTGACTTTTTTGATACTTGTATAAAGCCCCTGGATTAAAGCAATTTTATCAGGCGCATCTTTATAGGATGCCAACAAATACCTGACGTTTACCAAGCCTTCTTCCGGCAGCGTGTACGAATAGGCGATCCAGTTGGTTGCCGAAAGGTAGATGTCATTTTCGGGTTCGATGGTGATCTCAGCCTGGTTATATAGGGCGGCAAGGTTTGTCCCTTGTTCGTCTGTATAGGTGAGCGTTCCCATCCCTTGCCCGTCAAGGTTGAGGATGCCTACACTAACCCGCTTCTTGTTGTTAGGGACATTTATGATCCACACTTCATACCGATTTCCAACAGGCGGTGCAGGTACACTTTTTGCTTCGACGACAACCTGGTCGGCAATTGCGTTTCCATCCTGAAAGTGAAGGATCACGGAAGGTTCCAGAAGGATCGGTACCAAGGTCGGCGTGCTCGTGCTTGTATTTGTATTTGTAATCGTTGCAGTATTGGTTGCCATGGCAGTCCTGGATGGGATCAACGAGGTTGCTGTCGGGGTTTCTGTCCCTGTGAACGGTAAGCCGCTGAAAATCAGGGATGCGCTTATTGCAACGAGGACACTGCCAATGACCGCAAAACGTTTCCAGTTTGACTTTCGTGGCTTTACTTGATCCTCAGGTTTGTTATTCGTTATCTTGGCCAGGGTACTTTTGAATTCAATTGTGGAAGGTTCAATGTCTGCAAGGCTGTCCAGTTGCATAGTGCCAGGTTGGATGTCCACAGCCGCGCTAAAGGCATTCGCAAACTCCATTGGGGTTTGATAACGGTCACTTGTGTGCTTTGCAAGAGCACGGTCAAGCACCTTTTGCATGTGTGGTGTGAGACCGGATACGGGTTGTGGTGGTTCCGTCACATGCTTGAGCAGGATGCTCATGGTCGTTTCCCCCTCAAAGGGGAGTTTCCCTGAAAGCATTTCGTAGAGTACAACGCCCAGTGAGTAAATATCCGTTCTGCCGTCGCTCGCTTCACCCTGTGCCTGCTCTGGGCTCATGTATGCAGGCGTGCCTGCAACGACTCCGGTTGCGGTCTGGCGGGATGAATCCATGAAGCGAACCAGCCCAAAGTCAGTGAGAACCGGCTCGAAGTCATCTGGTAGCGGCTGACCTATTTCGATATCCTTGGTCGGTGAGATGAGAAGGATGTTCCCCGGTTTTATGTCGCGATGAATGACACCGCTGAAGTGGGCGTATTGGAGTGCGCTGGCAACTCCCCGGATGATCCTGGCGATATCAGGTAACTCAAGCCGTTGATTGTTTTTATGGAGGAAATAAAGGTATTTGGATAATGACGGTCCCTGAATATATTCCATTACCAGGTAGGGATCGTGGTCCACCATGTCGAAGTCGTAGACCTGGACAATATTTGGATGACGCAGATTTGCTACAACACGCGCTTCGCGTTGGAATCGCTCCAGAGCGTCGGAGTTTTCCTCGCCCGGACTGCGGAGAATCTTAACCGCCACTTTACGGTGAAGCGTGATGTGCGTGCCCAAATACACCTCTGCCGCTCCCCCGCGTGCAATAGGCGCTTCTATCTGGACCTTTCCCAGGGTCTTCCCAACCCAATTGTTGTTCATCTGAGGTAATTATATACCCTTGCTGAACGGGAACAGGTTAAAGCAAATTTCAGATTAATTGCGAGTTTTTCAAACGATCATTCAGTGAATTGCCTGGGCGAGAGCATCTTTTATCTGTTGTATGTGTGCGGTAATGTGAAAATTCGGCTGCAGCAGGTTGAACCCGAAGCGATAGTAACTGCCTGCGTTCTCTGTGAACTCTTCGGGGATCAGTTCAGTGTAGGCAAGGGTTTCGTCCACGGCACGGCGAAGGCTGTACAGCATCATCTTGATGGATGGATTCGCCTTTACAGTTGCCTCCACTTGCGCGTTGACATTGCTTCCAAATCCATCCGCGGTGAGTTCGTGTCCATCGATCAGGCTGGTCAGGAAAAAGGAGTTGAAGCGTTCACCATGAATAAGGTGGGCAACGACTTCCAGCGCGCTCCACTCGGTAGGCGCGGGGCGTTTCATCGCCTGTTCGTCCGTGTAGTTATCGAAGCTTCGTTCCAATTTACTCAGAGCGGATTCGTATATCTCGCGCGCCTGCCTCGCCAGTTCAACCGGGTCAAACGGGACCTTGGGCATGGGGCGCTTGCCAAGTTCCATCCGCGTTGTCTTTTTCTCTGGTCCGCGATAGAAGACCACTTCGACCCTGTCGCCTCCTTTTTTGCCCTGAATGGCATTCGGCAGGCTGTTGAAATCGTTGGTGATGGGGTGTCCTGCCATTTCCACAAGTACATCGTCTTTTTGTATACCCGCCCTTTTTGCGCCCATGCCGTCTACAACATCGTCGATTCGCATCCCCTCACGTACAGGAACCTTTAATGCTTTTGCCTGTTCCTCGGTAAAATCACCAGGGACGATTCCAAGCATGGGACGGTTGGCAATGCGCAGGTCAACACCTGTTTCCAGTACGGACTTAAGATTTTCGAGACTGCTGACCCAGTTCTCACGAAATGCTTCGGCGGATTTAGCCCAAGCCGGATCGTCGGGTACTTCGTGTGCCAGGATTACGAGCGTTTTTCCATCGCTTTCGGAAAAAGTGACAGTCACCTCGGTCGGGGCGGAATCGATGCTCGAGTACCAGCGAAATTTGACGCGTTTGTTCTCTTCCACTTCAAGGTAGTGACCGCTCGAGTAGAAATCCCCGCGCCACCACAGGTACATTCGTCCGCGTGAGTGCGGCTGGACGGTGGCAACATCACACAGCCACTCGCGCACAGAGGTCGAGTTGGTGAAGGCGCGGTAAGCAAACTTGACCGGTGCCTTGACTAGAATCTCGGTCGTTACAGTAGTCATGGGATCTCCTTATTGAGTTGGAGGTTTAGATATTTATAAATGAGAATTGATGAAATTACATCCTACTGGGGAAGGGATGTTTGAGGGTTATGTCACGTTTTTTGTGGAGTTGTTTAGGGTGAAATCAAATTCTTCAGTCTGTTAAGCGCATCCCTCTCATAGCCGGCAAAAACGTTGCATGTGAATTTTGTAAGCAGACCGGCAGAGTTGTCCGCGGGTTTGATGTTTAGGTGCAGGCGAGTTTTATCTGTTGATAGGTTTTCGAAACTTGTGGTTTGTTGCATGCGAATATTGAAGGGGCGGATTCGGTACTCGGATGTGTAGTATTCAAAAGGACGCCAGTCCAGGATTGTTTCAAGGGTGTCTCCGATGCCGTGGTTGCAGTGGTTGACCGCGCCTGAACTTGTACGACCGTTGATGCGTGTGCGTGCCGTCCATTTCAAGAGGAACCATTGGGTGCGTTTGGCGGGGTTGTTGATCCAGTCCCAGAGCAGGGTGGGGGATGCCGGGAAATCAATTGAAAAGGAATATAGTGCATCTGCCTCGGTGATGCGTACCCGACGATTCTCCAGCATGGATTCGTATCGGGATTTGAGATTCAACCCAAAGGTCCGAACGGAACCGCCGGGGAATTCAACGGCTTGAAGTTCATCCGGAAGGAATTCAAGCCGGGTCAGGCAATCCTGTGTGAAGAGAGCGTATCCCCGCCAGTCTGTTGCTTCTTTGACCGGTTCCTTCCACTCACGCTTTCGGATGAAATAAGGAGCCAGTCCGATGAGATCGAATTGTTTTTCGAATTCGCTGGGAATGTATTCGCCGAAATGGACCGCGAATTTTAAGTCGAGTTTTGATGCATTACGACAGGCATTGCATCCGCAGGATCGGTTGCGGCTGATTTGAAGAAGTTGGTCTTTATACGCAGTGTAGGTGGATTCAAGCAGTTCAAAGAGTGTTTCGCCGCGCGTGATGTTCTCTTGTGATGCGTGGGCAAAAACTGAATCTCCATCAATCTGGGCGATGGTGAAGGTTGCTTTGAGTTTCGTGACGATAAACTCGAGCAGTTCCTTAATGATCTCATTGGCATGCTCGGCTTCGGATTCCGTCATAAAAGGGACATACCCGGAAATGTCAGCAAGAAGCGGATAACCGTGCTCGATGGTCGACTTGTTCATTGTAAATTTTGAGTCCAATTTTGCTTGTTCTGGTTTGCAATATAGTTCTCGATCATTTTGTAGAAATCATTGGCGATCTTGCTTAACAAAAGCCTCCCCATCACTTTAACAATCCAGCGCGGCATGCCCATATCACTTTTCCAATTCCAGATAACCATTGATCGATTGCCCGGAAGCGATTTGATTTCGTATTGACCGTAATACTTTTGATTCCCGTTTACATCATGTAATGTGATGTAGTCAAATGGTTGCCAATCCACGATGGTGGATTGAAGAATGCCTTTTCCATGTGCACAGTGATTCACTGCACCGACGCCGGATCGTCCTTTGGGACGGGTAATTGCAGACCATGTGGCTTGGTAATTTCCAATGGCACTCATGATCTCAGGAGAGGTGAGCATCTGCCATAGCTCAGTCTGCGGTACATCGAATTCATGGGACGTTGAGAAATCAGCATCCTCCTTGGGAATATAAAATTTTTGAGTTGCGATAATGGCATCATATCGTGTGATCAAATTGATCGTGACTGTATCTATATCCCCAAGATGTTCATAGGTTTCGATCTGTTTGTGGACATCCTCCAGATTAAGCTCCATGCAATCCATGGCAGTCCTTGTGAACATGGCATACGCTTTCCATCCGGTGTGTTCAAAGATATGGTTCTTCATCAGGCGATGAGCCAGATTAACATCCGAACCGACCAATTCCCGAATCCCCGCTACATTCTGGACGATGAAATTGCCGTGGTGGACGAAGAACTTTAACTCCAGCGAAGGCATGGACTGGCAAGCCTTGCACATGCACGTGGTGGTCCGATTGGACGTATCCCGCCGTTGGCGAAACGCGATGTAGGTGGTCTCGATCAATTCCAACAATGTTTCCCCGCGCGGGATGGAGGATTTATCCACATATGCAAAGACCGCGTCGCCTTCCAACTTGGAGATCGTGAGCAGGGACTTGAAATTTTCTACAATTGCTTCAAGCAAATCTGTAAGAATCTCATGCGCGTGCTCAAGCTCCACCTTTGCGAGAAAGGATGTGTATCCGCTGATGTCCGCAAGGACAAGATATCCATGCCTGGATTGTTCTGCCATAATTCTCTCCTTTTACGAGTGAATTAGTCTGAATTAGTATAGCATGGATTTTTTTGTTTTTCACTTCTCTGCCGGACATCCGATCGTTTTACCGCAAAGAAAGCAACAACTGTAAAGTCTCAAAAACTTTCTGCGTGACCATGTCGGGTTTTGCAGTTCACTTTTTGACGCTTGTCCATGAGCATGAAAAAGGTAAACGTGCGTGTAAAATTGTAGATGGTCGTGCCAAGTATGAGGAACATCTCTCAGTAGGAAGAAGATTGCCACCATGAACCGAACCTCGACATTGTCTTCGCAACGAAAGAGTCAAAGATTTGCTTTTAATGACAGGAAAACTGAATTTGTCATACTGACTTTTATAGTTGTGGCTGCATTTGTTGGGCTGTATGCAGGCTGGCGGCTATTCTGGTATCTTTCAGACGATGCGTTTATCGCGTTTCGCTATGTGAGCAACAGCCTGTTGGGGTATGGTTATGTTTGGAATCCTCCTCCCTTCAAGCCTGTGGAGGGTTATACAAGTTTTCTTTGGGTTCTGATTTTGGATGTTATCTGGCGCGTATTTGGAGTGATGCCTCCTGATTCGGCAAATTGGATTTCTTTGCTGTTCTCATCGCTCACCCTGGGGTTAAGTATGGTGATGGCTTTAAGGCTCGATTGGAATTCTGAATTCAAGAAATATCGTTTGGTTTTTCTAATGGTGTTCCTAGTAGCAGTCCTTGCAAATCGAACATTTCTCGCATGGACCAGTTCCGGGCTGGAAACTGCCATGTTCAATTTCTTCGTCATTTACTGGGTGTGTTCGAACTTCTATTTACAAACCAGTTCCAATGCGTGGTTGTGGAATGCCAGTATATCTGCAACTCTTATGGCACTGACGCGTCCGGACGGATTGTTATTTGTCATGGCGACGCTTTTCCTGGCAGCGGCGGTGTTGTATTCCAGGTGGACAAAGAAAGAATTATCAACTGGGGATCTTTGGCCACTTCTGCCGGTGGTTCTCATTCCTTTGCATCTGTTTTGGCGATTTCAGACTTATGGGGAGTGGCTGCCCAACACTTATTTTGCCAAGGCATCACCGGATTGGTTCTGGGTGACAACCGGTACTTTCTATTTCCTTTCCTTTGTCATCGAATATGCGCTTTGGCTCTTTCTGGGATTTGCCATTATATTTTTGATGCAATTTGTGAAAAGTTTGCGTAGATCCGGCATGAGGCCTGTTTCGTTGTTTTTCGAGATCCCGAATCTCGTCAGGTGGGTGACAGTGGCCGCGATATTATTGCATTTTCTCTACTACACATTCGTAATTGGGGGCGACCACTTCGAATTCAGGGTATACAGTCATCTTGTCATTCTTGTTTTTCTATCTGCCATATGGCTTCTTCATTGCATCGCTGCGAACCCCAAAATTGCATTGACCCTTTATATGATATCTGTTCTTGCCTCCCTCCCGATCCCTTGGATGCATTGGCACGCTACTCATACTATTGCGAGCAGGAAGGAAGCGATCGGCATGGCGGTTTCCGTCGCGGATGTGGTCAAGCGCGGCGCTCCTTATACTCCAGAGCTCGTCATTGGCTACCTGAAATTCTATGACGGCCTGCAATCGTTCCTAATCTCTCATTTCGTGTGCGTGCGTCATCAGGAGCATAAGGTGTTTTGGCAGAGTCTTGTTGATGAATTTCCATCAAGGGAAAGAGGAAGTTCGATCAAGGGCGACGGATACCCAGTGGTGGAAAGAAGGTCGATAGGGGTACTTGCATGGGTGTTGCCGTATGTGAATGTGATGGATAAGTGGGGATTGAACGATTATGTGGTTGCTCGTAACCCCGACTTGGACTCAATGATGCTCATGGCACACTTGCGCCAACCGCCGCAGGGATATGTTGAGTGTTTTGAACCGAACGTTATTTTAGAGAACAAAACTGTAAAAGTGATTCCCCGCGTCGAACTGATGACCATCGAACGAATAAAAGCTTGTGAAGCGAAATATATCCAACAGGTGAACGAAGAAACACAGAAGTGATTTTATAAGGCGTCTTGGGGATGACGGGATCTGCTCGAAAACTATGTGCAATCCTGTATAATTTGACCATCACTCCGCATTCGGGGAACACTCGTATCAAATAATCGCAAACCCCGTGTTTTCCTATGTCGCATAAAAAAAGAAATATTAAAGGTATTTAAATCATGACACAGGTATTTATATCTTACTCACGTACTGACATGGAATTCGTCCAGCGTCTCGCTATGGACTTGCAGCGCGCTGGTGTGGATGTTTGGTGGGATTTGTCCGATATACAGGGTAGTGATGTGTGGGAGAGGAAGATCGAAGAAGGTCTTGGCTCCAGTCAATATTTCATTGTTGTATTGACGCCCGCTTCCCTGGATTCGCGCTGGGTGAGGCGGGAATATTTGTCTGCAGATAATAAAGCATTAAAGATCATCCCCCTGATCCTGAAAACCTGTAGTGAGCTGCCGTTAACCCTTCGCGATATTCAACCCATTGATGCTGTTGGTCGCCCGTATGAAATTGTTCTATCTGATGTTTTGAAGATCCTATCTAAATATAAAGACAAGGAAATTTCATCTTCTACAGGGCAAATGAAGGATGCAGCCACGTTGAAAGATGAAACGTCGGCGAAAACTGGCTCTCTTGAATTGATTGGGACGATCGCCATGCTTGCCTTTTTCCTGTCCATGAGTTTTGTGTTGTTAAGCGCATCATCTGGTGAACTTCAAGGCTATGCGGCGATCTTCGGTTTGGCGGCAGGGCTTTTCCTTTTATGGATAAGGAAATTGCCAACAGGGATTTTGTTCAAGGCAGCCCTTTCGCTCTTTTTCCTGATCTATGATTTACTATTGTTGAATAATTCTGGCGGGTGGAATATACCCGCGATAGAAATCGTCGCAGGAATTCCGGCTGCTTTGATGGTGGTCGTGCTCGTTGTCTCCATGCAAAAGCCCAAGATTACCGCTGTGTTTGGGGGGATATTGCTGGCTGTGTTTGTCCTTCTCGTCTCAATCCATCTGGGTTTAAATGCGCTGGGGGAATATCCCTCGTGGCCTCATATACCAACCGTTTTTGTAAGTGTGATCACAGCGGTTCTTATTTGGATGGATAGATAACAGATAAAAAAACCCGGATGCCAAGTTGACATCCGGGTTTGCATTTATTTTCCCAACCTCGCTCGTTCCTCTTCTACCACACTCTCTTCCAATTTCTTAAACAACGGACCTGGCTGATTCAGTTTCTCTCCCGGCTTCAATTCACTGGGTTTCCAGTAGGTCGGACTGCCAGTCCGACCTACTTCACGGTATCGCAACCCGGTGTGCGTGCCAAGCGAGTCATTAATCTCTTCCACGTATTGTTCGCCGAACAGCGGAGTCTCATACCCGAAGAAGCCATGCAGTTTTTCGGATGTGAACGGCAGGAAGGGGGAGAAGAGCACTTTGAGCGAGTCAATGGCTTTGAGCGCGGTGAAGACGGTCAGAGCCGCAGAGTCTTTGTCCGTTTTGATGGCTGTCCACGGCGCGTTGACATCAAGATATTGATTCACTGTGGTGGCGAGTTTCATTGTCTCTCCAACGGCGGAACGCAAGCGTACGGCTTCGAGTTCTGCGCCTACAGTGTTGAATCCGTTTTCGATGGTGGCGAGCAGGTCAAGGTCCGCGGGGCGAAGCGCACTTTCATCCACAGAGGCCACATGCCCCTCCCAGTGTTTGTAGCAGAATGAAAGCACACGGTTTGCAAGATTGCCCCACGTCGCAACCAGTTCGTTATTATTGCGTGCCACGAACTCCGCCCAATCCCAATCGCTGTCCTTTGCTTCGGGCATGTTGACCGTCAGGTAGTAACGCAAGGCGTCGGGATCATAACGTGTCAGTGCATCGCGTCCCCACACTGCCCAATTGCGCGATCCGCTGATCTTCTGCTTTTCAAGATTCATGAACTGATTGGCGGGCACATCGAACGGCAGCGTGAGTGGAATTTCCTCTCCTGCGAAGATGTCCATGAATGCGCTGCCTGCGCCCATGAGTTGTGCTGGCCATTGGGCACAGTGGAAGAAAATGTTGTCCTTGCCGATGAAGTAAAACTGCCGCGCTTCAGGATTTGCCCACCATTCGCGCCACGCTTCGCCCTGATCCGATAGCTGTGCCCACTCAACCGCAGCGGAGAGGTAGCCGATCACTGCTTCGAACCAAACGTAAATGCGCTTGCCCGCTTCGGTCCAGCCTTCAACGGGAACAGGGATGCCCCAATCGAGGTCGCGTGTGATTGCACGCGGCTTCAAGCCTTCGGTCTCGATTTTGCGCAGCGATTCGCCCAGCACGGTATCGCGCATGTGGTCAGAACGATCCTGCAGGAATTTCTTGACGTCAGGCTCCAGCTTGGAGAGGTCGAGATAAAAATGTTCGGTCTCGCGTAGTTCGAGCGCACCGTCTCCCGTCTTGGCGCGCGGATTTTTTAACTTCTCAGGCTCAAGCACATTGCCGCATTGATCACATTGATCGGAGCGGGCGCCCTCAAAACCACAGATGTAACATGTCCCTTCAACGTAGCGGTCAGGCAGGAAGCGTTTTGCGCCGGGAGAGTACCATTGCTTTGATGTCTGCGTGAACATGTATCCGTTGCGCTGTAAGGCAAGAAAAATGGATTGTGAAACCTTGAAATGATTTTCCGTGTGGGTGGTGGTGAACAGGTCGTATGTGATGCCCCAGCCCTGGAACAATTCAAGGAAACTGTTGTGATAACGCTTATAGACTTCCTCAACAGATTTCCCTTCCTTGTCCGCTGCAATGGTGACGGGAGTCCCGTGTGAGTCTGTCCCGCTGACCATGAGAACCTTGTTCCCTTTCAGGCGATGGTAGCGCGCAACAATGTCACCGGGCAGGTGGGAGCCGGTGATATTCCCTACGTGAATTTCTGCGTTGGCATAGGGCCAGGCAATGGCGATCAAAATATTTTCAGGCATTCGTGCCTCCTTCGGAGAGCTTTCAGCTATTGGCGTTTGGCTTTGAGCTGTTGATTTTGGGGCTTTGCTGATAGCTAAAGATTCAATGCTAACAGCTGCTACAAACAAAAAGGCTGTCCTCAAATTGGACAGCCCGTTAACTACAGGTACAGCAGAACTAACGTGCCATCCAGACGCGACTCGACATCTCCATGCTGGGCATGGCCATGGTCATTTTCACCATTGGGTAGCCGGGTCTGAATATCATCGCGCCTATTTTACTACAACAAATCCTTCAATACCGAAAAAGGCGAATCATCATCAACTTGTTTATGCCCGCAGTCTTTCACGTTTAAGTCCTGTCCACACTCGGGGCAAAGACCTTTGCAATCCGGTTTGCATAGCGCCTTGATCGGAATTTCGAGCAGGGCGTATTCACGCAAAACCGGGGTGAAGTCAATATGTCCATCATCCGGCATCAACAGACCTGATTCGCTGACAGATTTTTCGTTGAAGGCGTACAGTTCAGTCCACTCGCTGTGGAGGGTGTGTGTGAAGGTGTTCAGGCATCTCACACATTCGAGTGTGGTTTCGCCGGAGAACTCTCCCTGGACGACCAGTCCCTGTTGGGCGCGGTCGATGAGGATCATGCCGTTGATGTTTTCCACTACAAGGTCTTCGCCAAGGATGACTTTGTCATGCTCAAGCGGGAACATGTGACTGTAGCCGATTTCCTCGTGAACGATGAAACCGACATTCAAGCGAAATGGTTTGCGGGGATTGGACATTTGATAACCTGGACTTCCGAAGTCTCCAAGACTTCGGAAGTCTGATTGCTAGATCTTTCTATCAACAATGAACTTTGCCAGATTTTCCAACGCGTCTTTCTCAGGGGAGGCTGGTGCCTCTTCCAGATAACTGAGCGCGCGGCTGACGGCTTGGCGCGCCTCTTCCATCGCCTTCTCGATCGCGGCATTCTTGCGGATATTGTCCACTATGCGTTGGACGCGGTCGGTGTCCTTCCAGCCGCCATCGGGCAGGGAGAGGACATCCTCATCATACGGGTGTTCCTCTGCGTAGTAGATGGCGGGTAGGGTGACAAGTCCATTCAATAGGTCTGAACCGATCGGCTTGCCAACTGTGGATTGCTCGCCAGTGAAATCGAGGATGTCATCCACAATCTGGAATGCCATGCCTACTTCGTAACCGAAGTTCTTCATGGAAGAGCGGATCGATTCATCTTCGGTTGCTACCATTGTTGCCGCAAGCGAAGACATCTCAAATAGTGATGCGGTCTTCGCGTAGATGCGGTCATAATAATTGTTGCGGTCGATCACACCGCGTGCCGAGAACATCTGGGTTAATTCGCCGTTGACAATGATCGCCAGGGTATCAGCAAAGAGTTTCATGAGGGGCAGGTAATCGGTCTCTGCGGCGAGTTTGGCAGCGCGTGCGAAAAGGAAGTCACCGGTCAGAACGGTGGCGGCAGGCGACCAACGGGCGTTCAAGGTGGGCATGCCGCGGCGAAGAAGCGCGCCGTCGATCAGGTCATCATGGACCAATGTAGCAGTGTGGAGCAGTTCCACGGAGGCGCCAAGGGTGATGAGTTTCTCCTCGGGGGCCCCCAGCATATTTCCAACGAGCAAGCCCAGGGTCGGTCTGATGCGTTTACCTCCCGCGGAAAGTAGATGCTCGAGCGCAGAACGCAGATCAGGATGATGCTCATCCCCAGCCTGTTCCCGAATCCGTTGTTCGACGAATTTAAGTTGATCCTGTACAGATGTAAAAAAAGTAACCGTGGTCAAACGTCAGCCTCCCCAACCGAACAGGTTGTTTGCATTGTCAGTGGTAATTTGAGAAACCTGTTCGCGGGTTGTCTTGTGAATTTCTGCAATTTTATCAGCAATATGCGCCACGAATGCAGGTTCGTTGCGTTTACCCCGATGCGGGACCGGTGTGAGGAATGGGGCGTCGGTCTCGATGAGCAGTCGCTCCAGCGGAAGTTGGCGAATGACTTGACGCTTTTCCTCTGCATTTTTATACGTGACAGGACCCGTCACACCGATATAAAAGTTGTGCCGGATCGCTTTTTGCGCAGTTTCGAGATTTCCGTTGTATGAATGAAGCACGCCAGGTTTGTTCGCAAGTGGATGGTTTTGTGCCTGGAGTTCGAATTGCCATGTGGTGAGGATTTCCAGCAGATCACTGGATGCCTGCCCAAACCATGCGTCGTTCTCTTCGCGCATGTGGATGATAACTGGCCGATTTACTTCCTGCGCAAATCGGAGTTGCCGTTTGAGCACTTCGCGTTGCTGAACCCGTTGTTCCGGTTCTTTGACCCAGTAGTAATCAAGTCCGATCTCGCCGATGGCAACGATCTTGTTTTTTATGGCATTCTGAGCGATCGTAGGGAGCGAAGAATCTTTTCCAGGATGTCCGAGACTCTTTGCTTCGCTCGGAGTGACTGTGTTCGAGGAAAGGAGAGATTTTAATTGAGTTATCGAATTTTCATCCCACCCATCCAAATCCGTTGGGTGAAACCCGATTGCCGCAAACAGAATGGGGTGTGAAGCCGCCAAAAAGATAACCACTTTGCTCGATTCCAAATCGAGCGCGGGGACCAGAATCCTCTCCACGCCGGTTTCGATGGCGCGTTGAAGAACAACATTGCGGTCTTCTTCAAACTTGTTGAAATCGAGGTGACAGTGGGTGTCGGTCAGTACAGGCTTGTTCAAAGTTGGGGAATTATAACTGTGGACTATGCTACTGTCACATGACCAAATTCACCTAATACTGGTACAGTTTCTCCCGAAATAAACAGACCCTCTCGATCGAGAAGGTCTGTAATGTTGAGCGCTGTGGTTGCAGTTATTTGATCCCGGCAACCTTCAAGCCATCATCAAGGATCGCCTGGACCTTGTCTTCATGCATGGTTTCGCAATATACGCGCATGATCGGTTCCGTGCCGCTGAAGCGGATTAGCAGCCAGCCGCCGTCTTCCAGTTTGAACTGGAAGCCATCCACGGTGACGAGCTCGGTTACTTTCAACCCCCCGAGAGTTTTAGGCTTTGCATCAAGGATGGTTTGTTCGCGGGTCTTGCGGTCTCCGCTAAATGGCGTGTCCACGCGGTCATAAAAATGTTCTCCTACTTTGTCGAAGAGCATTTTCAACAGCTCGGTTGGTTTCTTGCCAGTGCGTACCATGAAATCAAGGAAGTACAAACCCGCAAGGATCCCATCGCGTTCAGGGACATTGTTGCGGAAAGCATATCCACCGCTCTCTTCGCCGCCAATCAGCGCGTTGGTTTCCATCATTTTTGGGGCAACATATTTGAAACCAACGCCGGTTTCGTGAACTGGCACATCATATATCTTGCCGAGCTTATTAAGCATGGTCGTTGTGGAAAGCGTCTTGACGATGTCGCCGCGCTCACCGCGAACTTCCAGCAGATATAACGCAAGCAGGGCATACACGCGCAACTGATTGATGAACTCGCCGTTTTCGTCTCCAATGCCGCAGCGGTCGGCATCGCCATCGGTGACGAGCAACACATCTGCTTTATTCTCAACCGTCGCTTTCAATCCAACATCAATGTTTGGGCGGATGGGTTCGGGTCGCTTCATTTCAGGGAAGGATGGATTGCGTTCGTTATGGATCTCGATGATCTTTGTCTTCCCGCCGCCGAGCAATTTTGTAAACCAACCTGCGCCATTCCCCCACATCGCGTCCACGACCACGGTAAAACCAGCATCCTTGATCTTTTGCACATCCACCAGTTTTTGGATATGAGCCATGTAGGCTTCGTCCGCGTCGAAGCAGATAACCTTCTTATCGTTCAAGGCTTCCTTGATATCAACACGCTTCACTTCTTCGACCGAGTCCGGGATCAGCGCCTCGATCCTTTTCAACCCCTCGGGGTCTATTGCCCCGCCATTCGGGTCGCGGACCTTGAATCCGTTGTCGGTGGGGGGATTGTGCGACGCTGTGATGTTGACTGCTCCGCATGCCTTTTTGTTAACCACCTCAAAGGCAATGACAGGGGTTGGTGTTGCATCATCTGTAAGATACACGTTCAAACCATTGCCGACCAGCACTTCCGCAGTTGCCGCGGCAAAATTCTCCGAGTGGAATCGTTTATCATGCCCGACCACTACCCATCTTCCTGCATATCCCTTTTCCAGTAAATATGATGCAAAACCCTGTGTTGCGCGCCGGACGTTGTCAAATGTGTAATCTTCTGCAATTACGCCACGCCAGCCATCAGTGCCGAATTTGATTGTATAAGTCATAGTTCTTGCTCCCATTGAGGTTTGATAGCGAGATTATATCACCCACAAAAAAGAACCCCGGAAGTTATCCCGGGGGTCAAGTGGTTTATGGTGTCGCCGTGGATGTTGGTGTGATCTCGGGAGCCGCTTCGGGGGTGGTTGAAGCTTCTGGTGTTGATTCAAGTGTCGGCGTGGGAACAGATTCGCCTGTCATCAGGATCTGCCACGCGATCTCCAGATCCCCCGATGCGACCACGGGGAAGGCAGGCAGGTTATCCAAAGTCATATCAAGCCGTTCAATCGCCTGCGCGAGAGCTTCATCATTTATCTCGGCTTGCAGTTCAAACAAAAGATCATGGGCGGATTGAACGTCTGCTTTGGCGAGACCAAAGTTGCTCTGGACAAGATACAACCTTGCACGAGACAACATGTCGAGGGAGCGAGTCAGCGTGATCTCCTGCTTCAAAGCCAGAAGGGTCTTGTCGTCACCTTCCTCCAGTTTTGCTTCCAATGTGGCTTGCATATCTGCAAGTGTCACAAGGGTTGCCGTGTGCGCATCCACTGCCTGCTCCAGTTCATCAAAACGGTTATTGTTTTCATTCAGTCGTTCATTGACTTCGTTCAGTTGAATATTGACATCAGCAATCTGTCGGTTGACCTCAGTCAATTGTGTCTGTAAGGTTTCGATCTCGTTTTCGAGTTCGGTCACGTGCACTGTGTTTTGCTCCAGAGGTGCAATGAATCTTTCGTTGATATAGGGCACGCCATAGTAGACGGCGGCGCCAATCCCGCCGATGACCAGAACGATCAGGATCAGCCTCAGAAGTGCCCTGAAAAACCACAGGACAGCCTGCCCCAGGCGCGAACCAAAGGATGGCTTGGTTTCCCTAGGCGCCATGTCTTCCATCGGGCGACTCCTCCCAAGCGGCGCATCCCCCCGGTTGTCTTGTTCCTCGACGGGTATCAAAGCGCGGTTTTCTGCTTTATTATCCGCATCCATGGTTTCGAAGGATGTTTGTGCGCGTGCAAGCAGGGTTTTTCCCATACCGTGTACTTTGAGGCAGTCGTCCACAGATTCAAAGGGACGTGCGGCAATCAGGCTTTCAGCCAAAGATGTGGAAATGCCGGAAATCTGTGTCAAAGAGTCCGCACTTGCAGTATTCAGGAATTGCAAAAAGTCGCTCATGGTTCCGCCTGTACTATTTGATGTGTAATTTTGCAGCGATATTTGGATTATAACAAAATAAAAACTCCGGGATGAGTTGTTCACTAGCCCTGAGCTTGGTCTCGCTAGTCTTCTGCCAGCCAGTCCTTGGCTGTTTCCAAATCGTCGAAATATTTCAGTGACTGACCCGTCAATGCGGAGAACAGGTCGGCGAGCTTGCGTTTGATGCCGGTACTGCCCAATACTGCTGTTGTGCAGACGTATTCTCTCGTTGCGGCAATTGTGAGCGCGTGTGGACGATCTCCAAAAACGAATACTTATTATTTGGTATCATCCCCATCTTTTCCAGTGCAGTCCAGTGCAGTCTGTCCAGTGCAGTCTGTCCAGTGCAGTCTCGACAAAACTGTTCGGTGCGCCTATACTAGACACATCACATATAACGTGAGGATATCATGACCAAGCACCTTGTTGTAGTGGCAGGTAATATCGGTGTGGGGAAAACCTCATTGACCGAGCGCATCGGTTCGCGTTTGGGCTGGTGGGCGGGCTACGAATCTGTGACCGACAACCCGTATCTTGCAGATTTTTACAGCGACATGCGCACATGGTCCTTCCATTTGCAGATTTTCTTTTTAGGGCATCGTGCCGACCAATATCTGGATGCCGTGCGCGATTCACGCTCAGCAATCCTTGACCGTAGCATCTTTGAAGACTTCCATATATTTGCCCGGGCATTGCATCACATGGGCGATCTTGCGGAGCGCGATTATCTGGCGTATCGCCGTCTATTTGAGATCGTTGTACAGGGACTGCCGCGCCCGAACCTTTTGATCTATCTCAAAGCACCGGTGAACGTATTATTGGACCGCATTCGCCGCCGCGCGCGGAATATCGAGACCGGCATAACACCTGAATACCTGACCCTGCTCGATTCTTTCTATGACGATTGGCTTGGCGCGTTCGACCAATGCCCGGTCCTCACCGTTCGTACCGATGATCTGGATTATGTCCATCAGCAACAGCATCTTGATACTGTGGTTGCTCGTATTCAGGATAAACTGGCGGGCAAGGAAGTGGTTGAATTTTAGGAGATCGGATGACTACAGTTGAACAACACGGGGGAATTCTTGATAAAAGACCGGTCAGGTTGACGCGGCTGCAACAGGAGGCGCGAATTGGCTGGTTGTTCCTGTCCCCGTGGATCATTGGCTTTATTCTATTGAAGGCACTGCCGATCCTGGCAGCATTTGTATTTTCGGTGACCGACTTCAAGATGCTGACTCCCGAAGCGACAAAGTTCGTAGGTCTTGCGAACTATGCGCGTTTTTTAGATGATACGCAGGCAGGGGCGAATCTGTTTGGCTCGCTTGGGTATTTCCTTTTAACCGTCCCTTTGGAGATGGTTGTCGCACTCGCCCTGGCAGCGATATTCACAAGCGCACGTCTTGCCAGCAAGCAGTTACTCCGCACTCTTGTTTTTATGACGAGCATCATACCATCCACTTCCATATTCTTTATCTTTCTTGGTTCTCTGGAATACGCTGACCGTCTGTTCTTTTCGCGGATGAACCTGCCGCCGATTTCCGGATACGGACTCCTGCTCCCATTCATGGCGTTGTGGAGCATTGGTCCCGGCTTCCTGATCATCTACAGTGCCATGGAAAGCGTTTCGAATGAGATCTACGAAGCCGCGCGTGTGGACGGGGCAGGTCCGCTTGCCAGGTTCATTTTCATTACACTGCCTATGATCTCTCCAGCCATCTTCTTTACCCTTGTGGTCAATCTGACAGGTGCATTCGGCGGCGCAGTTCTGCTGGACCGCGGCTACATCCTCAATTTCAGTCTGTCTCCTATGGAAGGCTACATTAATGATGTCATGTTCTCACAGACTAATCTGGGCTATGCCAGTGCACTTGCCTGGGTGACATTCTCCGTGATGATGATGATTACGATCCTGCTGTTCCGTTCTTCCCGCAGGTGGGTGTATTTCCCCGAGGAGGATGAAAATGCAGAGATCTAAGCGAAAACATGAATACTCCACCCTTGCCTTCAAGTTATGGGATTTCACCGGTACGGCGCTGTTGAATTTGTTTATGTTCATTTTCATGGTGGCTTATCTATCCCCTTTACCGTTCATGTTCATCGCTTCACTGACACCGCGCGACCAATTCCTGGATGCCAATGCGCCCGTCCTGCCATCCGCGCGCGTCAAATTCAAGTACGAAGGCAAGGATTTGATCGTTTACCATGTTCCTACTGAAGATGGTGTCAAAGAATGGGCTTTGTATAAATCAAGCCGCCAGTTAAGCGAGTTTATTGACCCTGAGAACCCGGGAAGGGGTTCCATTGTGTGGGAAGGAAATTGGCGGGGATTGAAAGCGGTCTATCAGCCTCAGCCGACGCTGGATAATTTCAGGGATTTCATCAATAGTTCGAAAATCCCGTTGTATTTCAAGAACACGATCATTGTGGCGCTTATCAGTGAGATTGGGGTACTGATCTCTTCGATCTCGGTTGCCTACGGCTTTTCCAGGTTTCGTATCCCTGGCATCAAATACATCTTCTTCCTGTTGATTGCCACGATCATGATCCCCAGCAATATCACTCTTGTGCCCACTTATTATCTTTTCAGCGGTCACATGCTGGACTGGATCGGAACCTGGCTCCCTTTGATCGTTCCGCATTTCTTTGGAAGTGCGATCCTGATCTTTTTGCTTCGCCAGAACTTCAAAAGCATTCCACGCGACCTCGATGAAGCCGCCATGCTGGACGGCGCAGGTCCCTTACGGATATTGGTCTCGGTCATACTTCCGCAGTCCATCCCTGTCGTTACAACTGTTGCCTTGCTTCACTTCTTCTACATCTGGAATGAGACGCGATATGCAAGTTTGTACCTGGGAGTCTCGCCGAACCTTCAAACCATATCCTTTGGTATTCAGCGCACACAGAGCATTTTCTTTACGCCTGAAAACCTCATGGTTGGTGCCTTGCTGGTCATGATCGTGCCTGTAATTGTCCTTTTCGTCGCCCAGCGTTTCTTTATGCGCGATATGATCGTCACACAGATCGAGAAGTAGAACATGAAATCAACCCGTATTATTATGCTTGTCTGGTTTGGCTGGTGTATTACTGTTATTGGCTTCCAGGCTTTTTCCCGTGCCCGTATCTCGCTTCAATTTCCTGATCTTGCCCAGGAATGGACGGAGGTCTCAACGGGAGAAGGATATCAGGAAGGTCATATCTACCTCACCGAGCCATTTATGAACAACCAGGTTGCCTGGGACTCTGAGTATTATCTTGGCATTGCCGTAGGTGGCTATGATGATCCGAATATTCCGCACCTCACGCCCACTGGTGTCCAGACTGTTGTGCGTGACCATACTGTCTCGCAATCAGGGTCCAGTTTTAGCCAAAGCATTTCTTTGAGTTATGCGTTCTTCCCGTTCTACCCGTTGATGATTCGGATATTCTCATATCCACTACAAGTATTTGGACTCAATCCGATAGCAACTGCCACGCTGGCTGGAGTGATCGTTTCTGCCCTGGGGACCTTGCTTGGGATGCTGGCATTGTTTGATATAACACGCGACAGCCTTGGGGAAGACGGAGCGCTTCGTGCGGTCTTTTACCTGATCATATTTCCAACCGGCTTTTTCCTCATCCAGGTCTATACGGAGGGATTGTTCGTCGGACTTGCCTTTGGATGCCTGGCGATGATCAAGCGCAAACATTGGCTTGCCGCGGCGATCCTGGGAGGATGTGCCACCATGACTCGCGCCGTTGGTATTGCTTTGATCATACCCATGATGATCGCATGGTTCCGCACCGGCGAGTGGCTGGACCTGGATATGGAATGGCGACAGATCTTCCATCAGGGGATTGCGCGCCGCCAGGCGTTCCATTTTGTGCTTGCACTGGCACCCATGATTGTTTTTGGCATCTGGAAATTTTCCTATCTCGGGCTGGCGTTTGATTACATTGAGGCAAACTTTTTCGGTCGCGGTTTCATTTCGCTTGGGTATGCATTCTATGCCTGGTCGGAAGCCTTCCGAACCATGCTGGCTGGGACGAACCCTCAACACACGGCATACTACTTTACCGAATTTCTTGGGCTCGTGATTGGAATTGCTGCATGTTTTGCGACTTTCAAGTCTCACCCGGAATATGCCTGGTTTAGCTTTGCAGTCCTGTTCATCTCATGGGGCAGCGGACCTGCGCAGGGTATTCATAGATATATTCTAGGCGCTCCCGCTGTGTTCATTGCGCTATCACGCTGGGGTAAAAACCCTGTCTTTGACCGGGCTTGGACGATCATCTCGGTTTTATGGATGGGCTCACTGGCGGCTCTATTTGCCTTCGATATGTGGGTTGCATAGGAAATCCATTCTTCGTGTAAAATAGACTTAGTTCATGTCCAAATCACAAAAATCATATGTCTGTTAACCTGCTTGCAAAAATCCCGTTTTTTGCCGACCTGCCACCGGAAGAGTTGGATCGTTTGATGACCGAATTGGAGGTTGTCAACCTACGGTCGGGTGAAATACTGTTCCATGAAGGTGACCCGGGGGAGCACTTGTATATTGTCGTCAAAGGGGAACTTGAAATATTAATGGCGCCGGATACTGACAATGAAATGATTCTCAATGAGATTCATGAGGGTGAGTATATCGGTGAGATGAGTTTGATCCAGTCAGGGGGGCATCGCTCGGCGAGTGCACGCGCGCGCGGCGAGGTGGTTACTTTAAGCATGAGCCGCACGCAATTTAGGGAAATGCTCAAGAGGCACCCCCATTTGGCAAATGCAATGGTCAGGGTGCTCAGCCAGCGGCTGGATAACACGAACGTTCAAACATTCCGCGATCTATCCGCGAAAAACCGTCAGTTGCAGAAGGCATACGATGAACTCAAAGCCGCGCAGGAGCAGTTGATCGAAAAAGAGCGTATGGAACGGGAGCTCAAGGTCGCGGCGGACATTCAGATGTCAATCCTGCCTGATGTGCTGCCGTCAGTGGATGGTTATGATTTCGGAGGCAGGATCCTGCCTGCCCGTCAGGTGGGAGGCGATTTTTACGATGTCTTCGAACTTGGTGATGGCAAATATGGCGTCTTGATCGGTGATGTGGCGGATAAGGGAGTCCCTTCTGCGATCTTCATGGCTCGGGCGCATGCTCTCATCATTGCAGAGGCGGACGATGTCACGCCGCCGGGTGAAGTGTTGCGGATGGCGAATGGTCATATCACCCGTCTTGAAAAATCCACGCAGTTTGTCACGGCTTTGTTTGGCATCCTTGATACGAAAACCGGTCAGTTCGCTTATGCACGAGCCGGTCACGAGCCGCCCCTGTTGTTAACCGCGGATGGAGATGTGCGGCGATTGCCTCACGAATCGGGTATGGCGTTGGGCTTGTGGGAGAATATCGTGCTCGATGAGCATAGCATGATTCTGCCAAAGGGATCTTTGCTGATCATGTTCACGGACGGGATGACGGATTGCCGCGATCCAAAGGGAATCCCCTTTGGTTTGGATCGTATCAAACAGACACTGGCAAATTTGAGCCAGATTAGCGCACAGGCCGGATGTGATGAACTGTTCGATACCTTGATGAAATATCAGAGCGGTTCCAAACAGGATGATGATGTGACTTTGGTCGCAGTCCACACGAAATAACAAAGATTAGGTGTGAAGATGATTGTCCCCAAGCATAAAGGTTCAGCCACGGATTACATTGATTCGCACTGTTTTTGGATTTTTGAGCAAAACGAAAGCCGATCCACCTCAAACTGATCGGCTTTTTTTTGTGAAGACTCGAAATTTTGAACTCGAAAAGGTAAGTCTGTAATCCGCTATGCCTTGTCCAATGCTTGTCGTAGATCTTCGATCAGGTCATCCTTGTTTTCGATGCCGACCGATAAGCGCACCAGCGAAGGGTCAATATCCAGTTGTGAGCCAGCAACGGATAGATGTGTCATGGCGGCGGGGACTTCGATAAGTGACTCGACTCCGCCCAGCGACTCAGCCAGTGTAAATACTTTTGTTGCTTCCACCATGCGCACAGCTGATTCTCGTCCGCCTTTGACGAGGAAGGAGATCATGCCGCCGCCGTTTTTCATTTGGTGCCGTGCGATCTTGTATTGCGGGTGGCTTTCGTGAAATGGGTAGATCAGTTTTTCCACCTTTGGATGCTTCGATAAAAACTCCACGATTGCCATCGCGTTCTCGAAATGCCTGTCCATGCGGAGGGGGAGGGTCTTGATGCCGCGTAAGATAAGGAAGGAATCCATCGGTCCGATCACGGCGCCGACTGCGTTTTGCAGGAAGTAGAGTTTATCAGCAAGTTCCTTGTCTTTCACGATGACCGCACCGCCGACCACGTCTGAGTGGCCGCCGAGGTATTTGGTCATGGAGTGGACGACGATATCGGCACCCAGTTCAAGTGGGCGTTGCAGGTAGGGTGTGGCGAATGTGTTGTCAACGACGAGCAATGGTTTGTTGGTGTGCGAATGGACAATGTCTGCAACGGCTCTAATATCTGTAACGCGGAGCAAGGGATTGGTCGGCGTCTCAAGCCAGACGAGACGCGTGGAGGGAGTCAAGGCGTCAGCGACAGATTCGGGATCGGTGGTGTCGGCAAATGTAAAGTCCATTTTGAAGCGCCGGAGCACTTTGTCAAAGAGACGGAACGTGCCACCGTAAACATCGTTACCTGCCAGCACGTGTGAATCCGAATCCAATAATCGGAGGACAGTGTCGGTAGCGGCAAGCCCCGATGCTAAGGCAAGACCATACTGTCCACCTTCAAGTGCGGCAAGACAATCCTGTAGCGCTTTGCGGGTGGGGTTCATGGTGCGCGAGTATTCGTATCCCTGGCGTGGTTTGCCAACGCCATCCTGCATGTAAGTGGATGTGAGATAAACAGGCGTCATCACTGCGCCGTTGTTAGGGTCGGGTTCCTGCCCAGCGTGAATGGCTAGCGTCTCGAATTTCATTTCGTCTCCTTTTAAGTAGTAGTTGAAATCATACAGGAAGAGTCAGCTTTGGGCAATGATCATCCAGTGCATACAAGTATTGGTATTGAGCCTCGAATTTCTTGGTGGTTAAGGACCATTGCAATATAATTGCAACAATTAGATTGGAGGTATATCCATGTGGGACACTTTCTTCGAGGTTGTAAAACCTTACCTGAACGCTATATTGATCGGGTTTGGTGGTTTTATCCTTGCATTCGTTGTTTCACAACTCGTAGGCCGTTTGTTGGCCAAGCCCATCGGGAAGGGATGGAGCAGATTTCTGGGGAATCTGGTTGGCCTTGTTGTTGTGATCTGGACGCTTAAACTCATTTTGGAGTCTGCTGGTGCGGCAGGGTTTGTGGTTGTGATCGTCACGGCCGTCACAGGTGCATTTGCATTGGGCTCAGAGCGGGTGGCCGGCGACCTGGTTGCCGGGGTGAGTTTATTCTTCTCTCGCATCTATAAACCTGATGATTATGTCTCCATTGCTGGATACGAGGGTATGGTTGTTGCCACTACTCTTTCGTTAACCACTCTGGAAGGCATTGATGGTGATCTGATCTATATCCGTAACTCGGATGTGACAAGCGGTACGATCATAAATTATTCTGTCCAGCCGGGTCACCTAATAAACGTACAGTTGATCGTTCCTGCGAATCAGGATCTGAACCTCGCGGTAATGGCAATTGAAAAAGCGATTGCGGGATTTTCTCCTGAGATTGAGAAGGCAAAACAAACTTATCGTCCAAGAGTTGTATTGGAATCAGCCGAATACGGTTATGTCAATGTTCAGGTTCGTGCGTACGTGCCAGAGGTGTTGGATTATGGCAATGAGAAAACCCGCCTATACCTGCTTGCGCATAATGCCCTGCGCAACACCGACCTCAAATTACTCGCCTCTGAATAAGCCATGACTGTTTCACGAAGTACCCCACCACGCAGGAGAAAACGAGGTGGGCTGCGATTTCTGTTCGCCTTTACAACAACCACAGTTATGATTGCCACAGGAGGTTTTGGCGCGTTCCCTGATAATCCACTCACCCAGACTTATCAAGAGGTGATCAGTCAAAATATTCCTGCGGATTTTCTAAACCCGTTCAATTCCTACATGGAAAGTATTTCAGCGCCTCAGATTCCGCCCCAGCCTGCTTCAACCTCGGAGAGCGATTCCCAACCTGATCCATTGGGCTTCTTTCAAGATTTGTTTGCCGAAGATATATCTGCGCCAACTCCGATCCTAGCTGAAGCAGCTGTCATTGAAACGGCAATTGCCGCCATCGCAGAAACACAGACTCAAATTACGACCGTTACCGCTGGTGCGTCTTCTCCCACTGTGACGCAAGCCCTTACACTGACACAAACGCAGACATTCGTTCCTGCATTGACCTTATTACCCACGGCAACAGAATCGTTGACGCCCACTTGGACCATCCCGCCAGTCATTGTGTATCCCGCATCAACCTCCACGAAAAAACCACCTCCGGCAAATACGCCGACCACCACTTTAATTTCCACTCCCAGTCCGCCGTGCTCAACATCTACTGGTGCAGCGGTGAATGTGACTTTTGTTAATTCATCCCCTGCGCAGTCTGTCAATATCTACTGGGTTGATTCGACCTGTATCCTGAATCTTTATGCAAATCTCGGACCTGAACAATCTTACGTACAGGGTACATTCCTCTTGCATGCCTGGCGATTTATGGATGCCTCGACCGGTCAATTGATCGCGGATTATGTGGTTTCCGCTGCGGATGAAACTGTTGATGTTTCCAATGGTATGGCGTCCACACCAATGCCAACTGCCTGTATCGCGGGGAGTAATCTTGTGAGCATTCCCGGTGAGAATTGGTATTTGGGTCAGACCTCCTGCTCTTGCGACGTTGTATGTGGTAGCCAGGGGGGTGTGAATCTGACGGTGTTCAATTCTGTGGGGGATGATGCTGACGGTGGTACAAATATCAAATGTAACGATGTGCTCACATTGTTCTTCGGACCGGGCTCAACAACTGACTGGGCTCCTATTGGAGCGAATGTTGGATGTCATTTGGACATAAATGGAAATTTACGTGCCCGTTATATTGGTGAACCATCCCTGACCTCCGCCTCGGCTGGAAATGTTCAACGTGTATGTGCCTGTAATAACTAAATAACTAAATAAATATTTTGTTTAGCGAGAGGAACACAGAAACCAAGTTGCGTTTCTCTTTGTTTAAATCAAAAAAATGGGTATATAGTAAGATGTCTTTGACCACCGCCGTCTTTTACTCGTGTTTTTTGGTTTAAGTCAATTTTTGAAGGAGTAATTATGAATAAAACAATTTTGGCTGTCCTTGCCCATCCTGATGACGAATCCTTTGGCATGGGCGGCACGCTTGCCTTGTACGCCCAAAAAGGATACGATACATATTACGTCTGCGCCACGCGCGGAGAGGCGGGCTCAGCAGACGAGGAACACCTCAAGGGTTACAAAGATACTGCCGAGATGCGTACGGACGAATTGATGCGTGCGGCGAAGGTGCTTGGATTGAAAGGTGTCTTCTTTCTTGGGTATCGTGATTCAGGCATGCCGGGCATGGACGCCAACAAGCATCCAGACGCGCAGATCAATCATTCGATTGGTGAAGTGGCTGGCAAGGTCGTCAAATATATCCGTGAGTTGAAACCGGATGTCGTCCTCACATTCGATCCGATCGGCGGATACAAGCATCCTGACCATATTCACATTCAACGCGCAACAACACTCGCTTTCGAAAAAGCGGACGATGTCACTTTCCACCCCGAAGCTGGTTTGCCTTTTAAGCCGCGTGCTCTCTACTACCATTTTTTTCCGCGTTGGTTCCTCAAGTGGATGACAACCCTCATGCCCATGTTCGGCAAAGACCCGCGCAAGTGGGGCCGCAACGGTGATATTGACCTGACCGAACTTGCCGTGGAATTCCCTGTGCATGCCAGTTTGAATATCCGCTCGGTGGCGGAGACCAAGCGTAAAGCTGGAGAACAACATGCCTCACAAGGCGGCATTGCCATGCGGCGCGGACTGATGGGATTCATTACCAAGGTCTTCGGCGAACGAGAAGATTATATGCGAGCCTATCCGCCTGTCGCAGATGGGAATTTTCGCAGGCAAAAAGATTTGTTCGACGGGATATAAAGCTACAAGGTCACGTGCGATGCATGACTTTTTTGTTGATCGAATAGACCCCGGCTAATCCAAATTCATCGCGCCACTCTTTTTCAAAGGTCATACCGAGCTTGACAGCAACTTTTTGTGATGCGGCATTACCCGGTTCGATCAGGCAGATCAGGCGGGAAAGATTCAATGTCACGAAACCATATTGCAGGATGGCTTGCGCCGCTTCCGTGCCCAATCCCTGTCCCCAAAACTCACGGGAAATCGTGTAAGCAACTTCAACTTCATTCTGCCCATCGATTTCCCATGGCAATAAACCACAGCGACCGATAAATTTGCCCGTCTCTTTGTGAACCGTAGCCCAGAGCCCCAATTCTGGATATCGTGGGTGTCCGTTCATGTGCCATTCCAACTCTTCTTTGGCTTCTTCACGAGTGCGGGGTGCATCGGGGATATGTTTCGTAATTTCAGGATCACAATATAACGCCCAAAGATCATCCAGGTCTGCCGGGATTTGATGGCGGAGCAGTATACGTTTCGTTTCGAGAATGATCATTGTTAAATAATTTGGGATGCCAGTTCCCTTGCTTCGTCAGATACTTTGACAAGAAACCGCATTGTTTTTCCCCAAGCTTCCACCCATTCCTCCACTGGGTGACAAAACATCTGCTGTAAAAGATTGTGTTGGTTTTCTTCCGTGACCATGTAAGCCACACGATAAACGCCGACACTAAATTTGAGAACTGATCCAACAGCATAAGCAAAGCGGACACCGCGCGGATCACCTTGCCAGCCTGTTGAGCGCAAACCCTCAAGATATCCTTCGAAGACGACCTGGTCGAGAATGTGAGGCGGAGCGGAATCGAAATCCATGAAGTTCAAGCAGCCTGCTGCAAGAGGTGCAATCTCCTCGCCCGGCGCCGCATATGGCTCAAAGCTATTTTTACGCGAGTTTGGTCGAGCCCTCAATGTCGGTGAAGAGGAAAGTGACGGTGCCGGTTGGCAGACGTTGTCTTGAGCTTGTCGAAGGATTTTTCATAATTCACCTATGATGTACACCTTCCCAATTCTTAATGGAAGATCCTTGTTTTGTGCGATTTAACCACCGTAACAAGTCTTCTTTGACGCGGGCCTGAAATTCAGCCAACAAATCCATATTCTCCAATGCCTGGGCATAGCTCATATCTGCCACGCCTTTGACATGCGCTTCGCAAAATTCAACGAGATCGTTTCGCATGGAGTAGGGAAGGTAGCCGGCGCTCTTGATGAGTCCTCCAGAGCCCATCCCGATCTCTTTGATCGTTGACCAGTTGCTCTTTAGGTATTCCCAGGCAGTAATCTGTGAATGACGCGCACGGAGCATTTGTCCTAGGATCGGTCCCAGCGCCTCCTTGGGTGCGATGCCCTCATCCAGAAGGCTGAGAGTCTGTGAAACAAGATCGGGGGCTTGGAATGCGGGGAAGCTATACACATATCGGTTGACAGCTTGCGGCGGAGCAGCATTGGCTTTGCGCTCCTGATAGATTTCAACATATTTTTTGAACGTTTCCCCGTCCCCAAATTGTGCATTGACACCAATGATCATGGCGGCAAGGTTGGGGTCCACGCTTTGATAGTCTTCAGCTTCGCGTGCGGCAATGGCTTTTATTTGAGCCACTGTCTCGGGATCATGTGCCAGGGCGGTCATCGCATTGACCACGGAGACGCGCTGCTGTGAAATTTCATTGGATTCACCCGCACCCGGTTCGAAACCCAGGACCTTTAACCGGCTCTCGAACAAATTCTTTACCCACAGCCGGAACTGGTTCAGGACGGATTTATCCCCGAGATCTTCCACCATTCGTTCCAATGTGCGAAGGTGTTCAACGACCTCGAACAACGGATTGTAATTTTCACATCGAGAGGCAAAGGCTCCCAGTACTTCAAGGAATGGGATGATGGATTGATGTCCGCTGCGGGTGAGAGCCCATTGGTCACCCAGTAATCCCATCTGTTCGCCGGGGGTGAGTTGATCAAGGTTGGCAAGGATCTTTTCCAGTAATGTCCCGGTAAGATTTTGACGATAGAAGCCCACCTGATCGGCATTGGCATAGCACCATTTTAGTTCCCCGTTGATTTGCAGAGCCAGCGTACCGGCGGCCTCCTCAAGAACATGGCGGAGGAAATGAACTCCCTCGTCGTCAGCATACCGTATAACAAGGGGAACCTGCCATGCCTGGGCGTGATCCTTTTGAGCCTGTGGGTTCGTAAAGAAACGCTTCTGGCTTATTTGGAGTTGGTATTGTCCGTTGACGGTTTCCAGCGAAATGGTCACGCATGGATGACCACCCTGTAGTATCCAGCTTTCCATGATCTGAATTACAGGTTGTTTGGAGGCTGCCTGCAGGTGCCGCCATAGGTCAGCGCCTTTTGCATTGCCTTCGCCGAACTCCTGCATGTAGGTTCTTATCCCATTGCGAAAATTGTCCGTGCCCAGGAAATTCTCCAACATGCGTAACACGGAACATCCTTTAATGTAGGTGATGGCGTCAAATAATTCCTGCGCCTGTGCGGGGGTTTGCACCGGGCTGTAAATGGGATGCGTGCTTTCAAGCGCGTCTGCCGTCAGGGCAAAATTTTTGTTCCCCTCGAAATCATCCCAGATCTTGTATTCAGGGGAGATTTCAGAAATGACCCGGTAGGACATCCACTCTGCAAATGCCTCATTCAGCCAGAGGTCGTCCCACCATTGCATGGTGACAAGGTTGCCGAACCACATATGGGCAAACTCATGTGCAATGACATGGGCAATGCTCTTTTGCTGTCTCCACGAACTGCTCTCGGGAGACATGATCAACGCTTCCTGCCGAAAGAGGACCAGTCCGCTGTTTTCCATTGCGCCTGCGGCAAAACCGGGCACAGCCACCTGATCATATTTATCGTAGTGGTAGGGTGCACCGAAATATTCCTCATACCAGGGCAGGAGCTTTGCCGTATATTCCAATGCAAAGTTCCCCATGTTCTCCTTGCCGCGCATTGCCCACACTTTTAGGGGAATGTTGTTGACCACCTGTTCAGAAGTGCCTGCAACATCCCCGATCACAAGCGCGACAAGATAGGACGACATGAGTTTGGTTGGGGCGAACTTCCATGTTTTGGTTGAGCCGTTTTCGGTTATGGAAAGAAGCGGTCCGTTTGCAAGGACAACGGCATCCGATGCGGTGGTGATCTCAAAGGCAAATTGAGCTTTGAATGTCGGCTCGTCAAAACACGGAAAAATGGCGCGGGCGTCGGTGGCTTCGCATTGCGTGCAGAGCAATTGTTCCGGGCGGTTCTGGGCAAGATAGAGTCCCTTGAGGGTTTGGCTTACTTTTCCACTAAAATCCAGGTTCAACGATGCCTTGCCAGCCGGGAACGCTTGATAGAATTGAAGAGTGATCCTCTCGTTCTCAGGGTCAGGCGTGACCACAGCCGGGTGGTTTTTTCCATCAACGGTCAGTTCTGCATGGGTAACGGCAAGTTCCCTCGTGTGCAGTTCGATCGTATCCTTTGATTCGTGTAGGTCAAGCGAAATGGTTACGTTCCCGCTGAAGTCTTCTCGTCCAAGTTGGGCGTCTAGTTGAACGTCATAGCGAAGCGGTGATGCGTGAGTGGGGAGACGGTATGTGGTTGCGCTCATTGATTCCTCCGGTTGGTTGTAGTCAACTATCTCATTGGCTAAAGTGCTTTCCACCTGGTAGAAAGGCATAACCGTGATGAGTTTACACCTATTTTACAAATCTACATAGCGGGAACAATCTCCCCCGTTTTTTCGTTTATATCGAATAATCGAAGAGTGATAGAATCCATCCGTCTATAATATATATGACAACCACAACCTCAAATACTGTTCGTCGTATCGACGTACCGCGTGTGTTTGCGGTATTTTTTAATCCACGCGCGGTGTTCTCGGAAATGGCCTCTGAGACCCGCTCCACCTGGTTAACGCCCATGCTTGTTTTGAGCGTCACTGCCATTCTTGCAGTAGTAACGACCGGTTACCTCAAGACAAGAGCCGCCATGATGGGCGAGGTCATACTGCCTCCCGATTGGCAATGGTGGACACCTGAAATGCAGAACAATTACATGCAGGCGCAACAAGCCACACAGGGACCGGTGTTCATGTATATTATGCCGCTCATCGGCTCACTCACAGGTCTATGGTTGGGATGGCTTGTCCTTGCCGGACTGTTGCATCTGGGTTCCACTCTTTTCGGCGGACGCGGTTCGATGCAAAACGCTTTGAACCTCGTTGGCTGGGGGAGTCTTCCTTTTGCGGTGAGAGACATCCTGCGGGTAGCCTACATGTTCCTTGCGCAGCACACCATTACCAGTCCCAGCCTGTCCGGATTTGCTACTTCCACTTTCTTTGCCCAGCTGCTTTCGCGGGTGGATCTGTTTTTGATCTGGAATATTATTCTGCTTGTTATGGGATTTGCCATTATGGACGGTTTGCCGCGCGGCAAATCTATCGCGAATGTAATTATCGTGACCCTGCTTGTGCTTCTTGCGCGGGCAGGTCTGGCGGCGCTCGCTTCCAGCATTGGTGGGCCATCCATTCAACGACCGTTCTTTTAGGTGCGAATGACAGAGCCATTTATTCGAATCGCTGGTCTGAAAAAACATTATCAGATGGGCGGTACGGTGGTTCGTGCGTTGGATGGCATCGATCTTGAGATCCTGCCTCATACCTTCACAGTCGTGATGGGTCCATCCGGTTCGGGAAAAAGCACTCTGCTATACCTCCTCGGCGGACTGGATCGCGCCACTTCAGGGGAAATGTGGGTCAATGATCAATCCCTGAGTAATATGGATGAAAATTCACTTGCGCTCTTTCGCAGGCGGACGATTGGATTTGTCTTCCAATCATTTAATCTCATCTCCAGCATGACGGCCCAGCAAAATGTCGCGTTCCCGATGCAATTCGCCGGGATGAATCCATCGCAACGCGATGCCCAGGCAAATAAACTTCTCGAACAAGTTGGACTCGGCGATCGGTCGACTCACCGTCCCACAGAACTCTCCGGCGGACAACAACAGCGCGTCGCCATTGCCCGCGCCCTGGTCAATGACCCGAGCCTGATCCTCGCTGATGAACCAACCGGCAACCTCGATACTTCCAGCGGTGCGGCGGTGATGCAGCTGCTTTCAGACCTTCACCGCTCAGGGAAGACTGTGCTGGTGGTCACGCACGATGCGCGCATGACACGATTTTCCACGCACAACATCTTCCTGCTTGATGGGTGTATCGTCAGCGAGGCAGAATATCAATCGGCTGCCTTGGAGATCATCCAATCATCTTGATCCCATCGTTTTCTTTGGAGAAAAATGAAAACAAAAATCTCAAATATCATCTCCTTATCTTTACTCATGGCATTGATCGCGGCGATGGTTCCGGCACCTGTTTATGCAGCCCCTGCGATCACTTCGGTGACACCTTCCCAAATTGTCAATAATGTTGACACGACCATCACCATAACAGGTTCAGGTTTTGATTCCACGGCGGAAGTTTCACTGGGCGGTTCCATTCCACTTCTTCGATTGACCCAAAGTTCAACGGAGTTAACGGCTCTCGTTCCTGCTGGTACGGCTGCCGGGAGCTATGCGGTAACCATAACCATGGGAGCCGACACAGCAACTTGTGCTTCTCCGTGTGTGACCATTGCCATTCCAACGCCAATCCCTCCCACTCCTACAAGCGCATCTGCGCCTTTTGCGCGTCCCCAATTTGTGGTCCGGTCTTCCAGCATCAAGGGCGATGTCAAGACGGGCGCGAATGTAACATTGAAGGTGGTTGTGGAAAATGTCGGGCAGGCAACAGCCTACGGCGCACAGGCTGTATACACTTCCGCGGATCTTACTCCCACAAAAACAGGCGGGCTTGTCGCCCTGGGTACGGTTGCCTATGATGATGAGGCGGATGTCAATCAGACATTTTATGTTTCAGCCCAGCTGTATGGAACGGTTGTCATCGTTGTTGACCTGACCATGACATACTATGATGAAAAAGGGACAAGCTATTCCGACAAGTTCACACTCTCCATTCCAGTCTCTGCCGGAGCTGTCTACAGCGGGTCGGCGGCAGCGACATCCACGCCGACGAGCGTGAAGAGTTCGCAGCTTGTCATTACGGGTTATTTGGCGGATGTTGATCCCTTGCAGCCCGGTCAGCAGTTCAAGCTGAAGTTGACGATCCAGAATGTCGGTAATGCGAACGCCCAACGCATCACCATGATCGTTGGCGGCGGTTCCAGCGGCGGCGGGAGCCTGACACCGCAACCCGGAGGCGTATCTGCTGGCGGTGGGGACTTCGCCAATTTCGCTCCAGTCGGGGCTTCGAATGTGCAGTCGCTGGGAGATTTGAAAGCGGGGGATACGATACAGGCTGTACAAAACCTGATCGTCAATGTGTCCACGAATCCTGGCGCGTATCCGATGAAGGTTACGTTCTCTTATTTAAACGACAAGAATGAGATCATCAATGACGAGCAGGTGATCACCCTGCTGGTGTACAGCCTGCCGAATGTGAATGTGAGTTTCTACCGTACACCAGACCCATTCTTTGCAGGACAAACCGGCATGTTACCGATACAGGTTGTCAATGTTGGCAAGCGGCTTGCTGTGTTCGGCGATATAAAGATCGAAACAGAGGAGGGAATTGTCGAAAACGGGACCAGCCTCGTTGGGTCATTGGATGCAGGCGGGTATTTTACGCTGGATGCCATGATGACACCCGGTCAACCCGGGACGGTTTCGCTCGATATCACCATTGATTACATCGATGATTTCAACCAGCCGCGCACCATCAAAAAGAAGTTGGAAGTCGAAGTTTCGGAAGCACCTGTCGAAGAGTTCGTTGATCCGTCCATGAACGGTGGCGGGGGAGGCGGGGAGTTTCCTGTTGAGGAAGAGACAACCCTGCATAAGTTCTTCCGTTTTATCAAAGGCTTGTTCGGTCTGGATAGTGCCTGGCCCGTCTGGCAGCCTCCTGGTGGCGGAGGTGGCGGCATGGAAGAAACGGTGCCAGTTCAAGTTGTTCCGGGCAAAGGCGGATAGAGTTGCGATTCATTGACCTGGTCCGCCTGATTTTCGGCAACCTGAGCCGGCGCAAGGCGCGCGTGGCATTGACCGCCATCGGTGTGGTGATCGGTACTGCCGCTGTTGTGATCCTTGTTTCGCTGGCGATCGGCTTGCAAAGGAACGCCAATGAACAGCTGTATGGCATCGGCGACCTGACTCAGATCCAGGTCAGTCCGAGCTACGGCGAAGGTCCGGTGATGGTTGGACCAGGCGGGGGCGGGGGAGGAGGCGTTTCTCAACAGCAGGTGCTGCTCACGAATTTTGCATTGAACGACATTCGGGCAATCCCCGGCGTGGAATGGGTCATCCCGCGTGAATTTTTGATGTCTGGTGGGATGGTCAAGTTTCAGAAGTTGGAAGGCTGGGTGAACATCATCGGCATTGACACAGATAATCTCTCGAATTTGGGGTTGGAAGCGGTTCAGGGTTCCACCGCGCTGGGACGTGGGGTTATTGTGGTGGGTCCGATGGTTGCAAATGGTTTTTATGACCCGCGGTTGCGTCCGGGGCAGGAGCCTCCACCGCCGCCCGACCTGTATGACCAGCAACTTCAGTTCATTGCTTCCAAGTGGGATGCGCAGGGCAACGAGACGCGCAAAACTCTTAGCCTGCGCGTGAGTGGCGTGCTCAAGGAGACGCGCGGCGAATCGGATTGGACTGTTTACATGCCATTGGAACAGGTCAAAACCTTGAACGAATGGGCGATGAACCGCCGCTTCAATTACAACAAAGACGGATACAGCATGGTGGTTGTGAAGGTGACCAGTGTAGACCAGGTAATCGAAATTACCGACCAGATCACGGAAATGGGATTTCAAGCCTGGACGCCGCAATCCTTTGTGCAGGGTATCAATAACTTTTATGTGATTCTGCAAGTCATCTTTGGCGGTGTGGGAGCGATCGCCCTGCTGGTGGCGGCAATTGGTATTGCGAACACAATGGCGATGTCCATTCTGGAACGCACGCGCGAGATCGGTTTGATGAAAGCGGTCGGGGCAACCAACCGCGATGTGCTGGCGATCTTCCTTGGCGAAGCATCGGGCATCGGTTTCATCGGCGGGCTTGGCGGAGTGCTCATCGGTTGGCTGGCAGGGCAGGGGATCAACGTGCTGGCGATCGTATATCTGGCAAACCAGGCAGGGCAAATGGGCGGCGCGCCTCCGAGTGTTGCGGTGTACACACCCATGTGGCTGCCGATATTTGCGCTGGTTTTTTCCACTTTGATCGGGATGCTTTCAGGACTTTACCCCGCCTTGCGTGCGGCGACCATGATCCCCGTGATGGCGCTCAAATACGAATAACGTTTCTCTCCCCGTATCTGTTTCGACCCAATCGACATTCCCCACATCTGGCACTTGACGGTTTAGAACGAGTGTTCTACAATAAGGACTATCGTTGTCCGATTTAGCCAAAGAGGAGAGTACCATGTCGAAACGAAATATTGTCCATGTTGAAATTCCAGCTGCGGACGTGGATGCGGCGGGAAAGTTTTATCAGGAGCTATTGGGTTGGAAGATACAGCCCATGCCCGAAATGGATTACACCATGTGGGAGTCAGAAGGCGGTGAATCCGGCGGCTTTACGCCAATTTCTGATGAGAGCCCGGTGGGTCAGGTGACCGTCTATATCCACAGTGACGATATCGAAACGGATCTGAAACAGGTGGAAAAACTCGGAGGCAAGGTACTCCGTGCGAAAACCGAAATCCCTGGAGCAGGTTGGTTTGGTCTATTTCAAGACCCCACCGGGAATGTGCTTGCACTTTATACCAGCATGAACGAAGAGTTCAATAAAAATAATTAGCCGACAGAGGCAGGTCCGTGATGACCTGCCTTTTTTTTATTCATGGAGATGGTTGGTCAGTTGTTCTTTTTGCGGATATAAAGCAACTTTTCCACGTGAGCAACAGCCTGACTTTGCGCGTCCAAAACATCGACCAAGAAAACCGGTTCGACCTTTTGACCTGCATCTGCCTGCTCCCGGATCTCTTCGACGCGTTCCTGCGGGATGTGAAATGTTGCAGTAACAGTGCCGCGACCAGGTTGCAGGAACTGGATGCTGGCTGATTTGTCCCAGACGATGTAATCCGTTCCAAGTGCGCGCATCAGGATCAACATGAACCACGGGTCGCACATTGCATACAGCGACCCACCAAAGTGGACACCGACGATATTGCGGTTCAAGGCTGTCAATTTCATCTCCACGCGGACGGTCAGTTCGTCACTTCTGTGAACACGAATCCCCGCGCCGAGGAGTGGCGGGTAAAGGTTGATGAATCGTTCGCGCAGGCGTTGGTAGAGGGTGGACATGGA